>JALWML010000342.1 GCA_027083915.1 Lysobacterales bacterium
TTTTATAACTAAAAGAGTTGTTATGGTAAATATTATTTCAGAGATGCTGGGGAAATCTCCCGTTCATCCAATACAGGACCACATTAGTGTGGCTTATGAGTGTGCTCAAATGCTTCCGTCTATCTTTGAAGCAGCTAACTTGAATGACTGGGATAAAGTTTCTAAGGTTAATGAACGCATCAGAAACTTAGAGCATGATGCGGATAAAATTAAAATTAAAATTCGCTCAAACTTACCTAAGAGTTTATTTATGCCTGTGCCTAGACAGGATTTGCTGGAGTTGGTTCTTGTTCAAGACAAAATTGCCAATATTACCAAAAGTATTTCCGGAATGATTGCACAACGGAAATTACAGATTCCTCAAAGCATGTACGATGAGTTTTTAGTTTTTGTCAACCTTTGTGTAAATGCGGCTAAATTTGCCAAGAAGTCGGTCAATGAGCTTGATGAACTTTATGAAACTGGTTTTCGCGGCGCTGAAGTTAAATTAGTTCAAGAGTTGATTGATAACTTAGATAAAATTGAAACTGAAACAGACTTAAAACAACATGCCATGCAAAGTGAGTTGTTTAAGATAGAAAAAGAGATGCCACCTGTTGATGTTATGTTTCTGTATAAGCTAATCGATATGGTTGGTGGCATTGCTGACATGGCAGAACGTGTCGGTCGTCGTCTTGAACTTTTACTGGCTAAATAAGGGAGAATTACACATGGAATATCAAACTACTTATATTATTTTAGCCGGTGTATTCGGTTTATTTATGGCTTGGGGAATTGGAGCCAATGACGTGGCAAATGCCATGGCAACATCCGTTGGATCAAAAGCCATTACCATTAAAACGGCGATAATCATTGCTGCTATTTTTGAGTTTAGTGGAGCCATCTTAGCAGGTGGCGAGGTGACAAAAACTATTCGTAAGGGTATTGTTGATCCTGACACCTTTGTTAACTCTCCTGAATTACTCATTTACGGCATGCTTGCTTCTTTATTGGCAGCAGGTATTTGGCTTTTAATTGCCTCGAAAAAGGGCTGGCCTGTTTCAACGACACACTCAATTGTTGGTGCCGTTGTTGGTTTTGCAGCAGTAGGGATTGGTGTAGATGCTGTTCACTGGGGCAAAGTTGGTACAATTGTTATGAGTTGGGTTGCTTCACCTTTAACGTCAGGAATCATCGCCTTTTTAATTTTTCAAAGTGTTCATATCTTAATTCTTCGCACCGATGACCCGTTAAAAATGGCTAAGCGCTATGTACCTTTTTATATCTTTTTAACAGCATTTTTTATGACTTTAGTGACAATAAAGAAAGGTTTAAAACATGTTTCTGATATTCATGTTACCTCAAGTGAGGCCTATATTTATGCAGCAATAATTGGAATTGTTGTAGCGATTGTTGGTGCAATCTTTATTTCTAAAATTCAGCCCGATAAAGCCAAAGAAAAAGAATTCCATTTCCATACGGTTGAAAAAGTTTTTGCTGTATTAATGGTCATCACAGCCAGTGGTTTAGCTTTCGCTCACGGCTCTAATGACGTTGCCAATGCCGTTGGTCCTTTAGCTGCTGTTGTTTCTACGGCTCAAAGTGGGATTATTGGCAGTAAAGCAGCATTAAACCCTTGGATACTACTTGTCGGTGGCATTGGTATTGTTATTGGCTTAGCGACTTATGGGCGTAAAGTAATCGCTACAGTTGGCACGAAAATCACACACCTTACACCTTCACGTGGATTTGCTGCTGAACTTGGTGCATCAATGACCATAGTTATGGCATCTTCTACTGGTATGCCAATTTCCACCACCCACACCTTAGTGGGTGCAGTACTTGGGGTTGGTATGGCAAAAGGCATTAGTGCCATTAATTTAACTGTTGTCAGAGGAATTTTTGCATCGTGGATTATTACTATTCCTGCAGGAGCAGTTCTTTCAATAGTCTTCTTCTTTATCTTAAAAACTATCTTTGGTTAATAATTAAATCGACTCACCAAAAGTTTTGGGCTAAACCCTTAGCCCAAAACTTATTTTTTTTAGCTATTGTGAAAAACTCTAAAATTTTGTTTCACTTGCATAATTTTCCTCGCGAGTTAAAATGGTTATCTATAAATTTTACAATGGTTAGTTAATGATGACATTTCCACCTGACAATGTTGAAAAACAAATTGCAAATATTGATCAGGCGTGGACTCTCTTAAATAATAAACTACCAGAGTTTAAAAAACTTTTTCATGTCTGGAATCTTTGGCATAAAAACATTCTTATCAACCCATCCATGCATTCGATTACTTCTGAGGCTGTCGTTATTTGTTATGCTCGAATGGCTTTAAGAAATGGCTCTCTTAATCAAAACCCTCGAGATTACCACAGCGAAAAACACATCGAAGACCTACTTATTCGTTTAATGGCAATTTCAGAAATGCCAGAAACACAAAAAATACCAGATTATGGTTGGTCTGTACTCTCTCTTTTTATGTGCAGTCACGACTTGCGTCAGTCAGAAAGGAATGCACTAAACAAAAACATCATCGGTACTAATGAGCAAGCCAGCTACCAAGAAATTGAACGATTAATGGATGTAATAGATACTAAAGGGTTATTTCAAAATGAACACAAGGAATTACTAAAGTTGATGATTCATGGCAGTACCTTTAGTCAAGGGGAAGATAATAACGGTAATATTTATAATGGTAACTTAGTTGATGTTTTACTCAAATCCATTGATTATTTTGAAGATGACGATAAACAACTCGCTTTTCTGGCTTGCGATATTGATACCGCTAATGTGGCTGCACAATTAACAGATTATGCAGACTCTAGTGTTAATGTCTATAACGAAATTCAAAAATTTTCCAAAACGCCTATCAATGCAAAAACTTTCTTTGGCGTGCAACAACAACAGTATTTTTTTGTAATGCAACGATTTAACTCTCATATTGGTGTTGTTGCCTTTTCTGAACAAAAAGACAAGAATGCACCCAAAATCAAATCCGTTTGTCGTGCCATTATTAATTCCGAAGAAGGACTTTCAAACCAAGAAGTAGTTGAACTTTATTGCCAACAAATTCGGCTGCTGGCATGAGTCAGGTAACAACCATCTTTATTGTTCGGCATGGGCATGCTAAGTTTTCTGCACCAACCGATTATGAAAGACCACTTAAAGGCAAAGGCATTAAAGCCGTAGAACGAACAGCGCAGTTTATACAGTCTCAATGTGTTGCTCATCATCTAACACCAAAGCTCTGTATCAGCTCTGCTGCCATAAGAACTTTGGAAACAGCACAAATAATAACAAAAACAATTAAAGGTTTGAATATCGAAAAACACCAAGAGCTTTATGCCACCTCTGTTGGCTCGTGGTTTGAAAAGATTGAAAATTCGCCACGCGACTGCCTCATTTTAGTTGGACACAACCCAACATTGAGCCAAATGGTCAATTATTTTTGTGGGCACAATATACAAATGAAACCCAGTGAATGTGCCATGGTAAAACTTGAAATTAAGCCAGATGGCATTATTTATCCAGCAACTCTACTCGATTACCACCACAATGAATAAAAATCAAATACAACACAGCATACAAAAATCATACAACCATGTGCGCTATTATTTTATGCGCTTACCAAAAATTACTCGTTACCTTGTTATTGCTTTGATGGGCTTCTTTTTGGTTGGTCAATTTATTGATTTATATTTCTTTGTCTTAAAAAAAATTGGCCTTGGCTTTAATCCCATTCAGCTAGTCACCTATGCTTTTGTGCAGTATGACTTTATGCAGTTACTGTTTAATGTCTTAGCTATTTGGATGTTTGGCTATCAAATTGAAGAATATTGGGGCACAAAACGCTTTGCTACTTTTGTAATTGTCACTATT
>JALWML010000343.1 GCA_027083915.1 Lysobacterales bacterium
TAAATTAGTTACTCTTTCACCTTTATATTGCTGATTCCACCAATCAATTAATACAGTTTGCAATTCCTTAGGATCTCGATTTTCTATTGCATAAAGTATCTGGTTTTTGCTAATTTTGATAGGCTTTTCATCTGCTTTAATTGGTGTTTTCTGCTTTTTGCTCTTTAGCCAATAGACCACAGTAATCAACCACAACAATGCAAATAGAGCTGTCAAAATTTTCCATAAAGAATTATCTTGCTGAACAACTTTAATTTCAGGTACTTGAGTATCTTCTGCTTTTTTAGTGGCATCTTTTTTCTTATCTTTGTTTTTAAAGATATTTTCAATGACTGGCTTTTCCATTGCATAATCACCAGCACTAACACTCAAGGTCACTGGTGGTAATTTAGCATACTCAGTCTGGCCAGTTTGTGTGTTATACCACTCTAGTTTATACTCTGGAATACGTATCGGGCCTTCGTGAGTTGGAATTATAGCTATCTTTACTTGCTTATAAGTCTTAATTGCTTGCGGTGTTTTCTCTTCTTGAGTTTGTGGTTGCTCAGGGTAGATTCTTACCCCTGGAATATCGCCCAACTTGATATCTGGTACTTGTGTTTCTCCCAAACCTTCAACATAGACTGTTATTGTTCGGGTAATAGGCTCACCTACTTTATAGTCACCTTTACTCCACTGTTGCAATAGTTGGACATTACGTGCTGGAATCCAGTCTTTCCCAAGTGCACTTTGTGGAATTGGTTTGATTTCAAAAGACAAAGGTTTCCCAACTGCTCTTACTGGCTTACCAGTAGAAAACATACTAAAGCTTCTTCTAGAACTGTTATCTCTACCACTGAAAATAATTGGATTGACATCTAATTTGCCGCTTTTTTCAGCAAATAATGCATAATGTCTTTCTAGAACCGTATAATTTCTGCCATCTCTGGTTGTGCTATAGGTTGTTCCTTTATCGAGTTGAGTGACAATCGCATTTGAAGCAATTGGTTCAGACAAACTACCTTCACTTAAAGATATAGAATAGAATAATTTAACAGTAATCAATATTTGTTCTTTAACATAAGCTGATGTTTTGTCTGTTTCAATTTCAATAAACAGATCTCCATTTGCTTTTGCATTAGGATCAGACTTAACCACCTCAACAGGTATGGCTTTGGTCATTTCATTACCCAGTCTAATGGGAGGAATAGTATTTTTGCCAACACTTGAAGGCATCAAGGATATCTGCCACGTTTTACTAACAGAGTAATCACCATTGATGATTTGCGTAGAGGAAGATTGACTTGTTCCAAGTACTTGAAACACCTCTTGCAATTCACTTAAATCAGGTTGTTCACTGGTATTTGAATCAACTGAAATAGTTAGATTAAAGGTTTCACCAATAATTATTTTTGTGCGATCCACTGTTGCACTGACTTTTGCCTGACTAGCAAAAGACATTACTATTAATGAGATTATGACTATTATTTTTTTCATGTTTCTACCAATCTTCGGTTTCATCTGGTTTATTATTTTGTTGATTGTACTGGTAATAAAATTTGCGGCGTAATAATCCACCTGGATCATCGGGTATACGTCGTAACCATTGTTCAATCGCCTCTTTATTCTCTGCTTCTTGTGCCATTTCTTGTGGTGTCAGTTGTTTTTGTTCAAGTTTTTTCTCTTGCTCCTGTTGCTGTTTTTCTTTAGCCTCTTTATCGGCTTGTTCCAGTTTTTTTTGTTCTTCTTCTTGCTTCTTTTTTTCTTCCTCACTCATTTGTGAAGATTTTTCTTCCTGTTTCTTATTATCAGGGTTATCTTCTTGGTTCTGTTGACCGTCTTTGTTTTCACCCTCTTTATCCTTTTGATCTTGATTTTGTTGACTGTCTTTATTTTCAGAATCTTGTTTTTCTTGATCTTTTTGATCCTGATTCTTTTGATCTTGATTTTGCTGATCTTTATCTTGCTTGTCCTTGTCTTGCTTATCCTTATCCTGCTTATCTTTGTTTTTCTGATCTTTTTGTTGTTGCTCTTTTTGTTTTTTAAGCGCTTCTTCAACCTGCTTTTTATTAAAAAGCGTATCCTCATCATTAGGACGTATTTTTAGTGCTTCCTCATAAGATTTCAAGGCTTGTTCCAATTTTCCAGAGGCAGCCAGTGCATTTCCTTGATTGTATAAACCATCAGCAGTGCCATCATTAAATAACTCTTGTGCTTGCTTATAATCTTTATTCTTAAAGGCTGCTGTGGCTTTCCATTGGTTTGACTGTGCCAACTCCAATGCTTTTTTTGCATCGCCTTGTTGCAATTGCTTTGCGGCTTGTTGATCTGCATTGAGCCATAAATCCTCAAAACTAAAAGCATAGGAAGATTGCGGCGACTGCAAACCAACTACTAAAAACAAACCTAATAAAAGACCTTTTCTAAATAAAAGTGCCACTAACGGGATGAGTAACAATACCAACCATGGGCCTTCATCAATGTATTTTTGAGAATCAAAAGTATCTTCCTCTTCAAAACTTTGAGGTTCCTTTTTATCATCAACTACAGATGGCACGAGATAGTCTATATCCGATGAATCACCTGTTATTTGCGCAAAACGTCCATTACCAGTTGATGCTAAGTCTTTTAACGCTGAAATCTGCAACTTTGGAATAACAATATTACCTAGGCGATCTTTGACAAAGCCTGTTTGTAAAGGAATTGGAGCACCTTGTTTTGTACCCACAGCTAAAACGGATACTTTAATCCTCTGTTTTGCCAACTCTTTAGCAATCTTTTCTGCTTTATCATTATTAACCCCATCAGTAATCAAAAGAACATCTCCACTTGGATAACCTGCTTGTTTAAGCAAATCTTTTGCCTTGGTTAAAGCAATATCGGCACGAGAGCCTTGTACTGGCATAATTTCAGGGCTTATGGCTTTTAACATTAAAGCAATAGTCTGGGTATCATCCGTCAATGGTGTTACAACAAATGCATCACCAGAATAGACTAACAATGCCGTTTGTCCGTCTTTGCGTTGCTCTAAGATATCATTAATTTTATATTTAGCTCGTTCAAGTCGATTCGGTTTTATATCATCAGATAGCATGCTCTTTGATACATCTAATGCAATAACTAGTGCTGACTGGTTTTTGATTACTGGAGTCGGCAACTTCTGAAAAGCCGGTCCTGCTAGTGCTAAAATTGCTATCAAACTAATTGGCCATAATAACCACGTTAAACGACTGCCTTGTCCAGCAGAGCGTACTTTAATTGCGTCTAATAAATGTGGGTCACAGATTTTCGACCAACCATCTTCTTTGCTATTTTTTTGTTGCATGTACCATAAGATTAATGCAACAACAGGTAGTGCCCACAAAACCAGTGGTCGAATAAAATGCAATTGTGATAAATATTCCATATTAACTCCTAAACCTAAATAAAGTTAATAACAACAACATAGACAACGCCAATGGATAATAAAACAAATCTTCAGTTGGGCGGTAAAATTGATCCTCTTTAGCCAAAGGCTCTAATTCATCAAGCATGGCATAAATTTTATTTAAGTCTTTGGTATTTCTCGCTCGAAAATATTGTCCTCCTGTCATTTGGGCTATTTTTCTTAATGTTGCTTCATCTAAGTCCAATGATGGATTAACTCGTCTATTACCAAATATGGTGCGGCGATACACTTCATCTGCACCTATACCGATAGTGTAAATCTTTAAACCTTCTTTTTGCGCTAATTCAGCGGCTTTCAATGGTTGTATCTCACCGGCTGTGTTTTGCCCATCGGTTAATAGAATTAAAATACGATTATTGTCGGTAGTTTTACGCACGCGTTTAACAGCCAATCCAATAGCATCTCCGATAGCCGTTGCTTTTCCCGCAATAC
>JALWML010000344.1 GCA_027083915.1 Lysobacterales bacterium
TAGATTTCTGAGGCTTTAGATTATAAACATCTACTGTGCATTTATCTTCCTGAAAAGAAATGGTTCCATTGGCTAATTTACATTTGTGAATTTTGAGTTCCTTGGTTAATGCAGTGATAGGTGTTACGAAAAACAGTAAAGATAAAAAATAATTCATATTCTTCTATATACCACAGAATGATAATATAATGTACTTTTATTAAATATTTCACCAAAATCATTGCATAAAAAGCATTTTCATTGATAAAATGGATTTGCAATTTAACAATGTTTTACATTTCGCATGTAACTTATTGATTTATTGCTATATTTTGCGCAATCCCACGCACAAAAAGGATAAATAAATAGCTGACATAATAATGGAAAAAAATAAAGCTCAGCTATTTATTTATCTGCTTCACCTTGGTTTTTCAAACTGCAACATACTGTCCATGACTAGAATAATCTGATTTTTATTTATTTTTTCCTTCCTCCCAAAACGTTACACAAAGCTTTCTATAAATTTTAAAGATAAAAATTATATTTTAATTTTAGTGAGAGAAATTACAAATCATTCACACTTA
Source organism: Lysobacterales bacterium (assembly GCA_027083915.1). GTDB lineage: Bacteria > Pseudomonadota > Gammaproteobacteria > Xanthomonadales > Marinicellaceae > NORP309. The sequence goes on from JALWML010000344.1 coordinate 564, forward strand.
GCATTATATAAAACATTGTTTTACATTTCACTAAGACTATCAAGAGAGCTTTATATCAACCCCCAGTAAAATCGTTGCATGCCTCTCTTAGTTTATATTAATTTTAAAAGAGGAAGAAAATGAAATCAACAAATGCAAAAATATTAACAATAATGCTTATCAGCTTAATCGTCAGCAGTATTCATGCGCAGCCTATAGCTAATTATCCATTAATTGACAATCTTTCAGATAGCACTGGTAACAATACTGATGTCTTTTTAGAAGGGAATCCAACCGCGCCTACCCCTCCATCAATGGGAGTGGAATTATGTCAAAACGGAATTTACCTTGTTAACGCAAATGGTCAAAACATACAAACACCCGTGTTAAATAATTTTGACATTACTGATTTTGAAATTGAAATCGAGTTTAAACCTCAAGCTACCGTACCAGCATCAAATCCATTTCAATACACCGCTATTTTAATGGGAGGTAAATTTTCACGATGGCTTGGCATTAGTATAAATAACCAAGATCAAATTGGCATCAAATACAATAACAGTAACACTATGTTTTCTGCATCAACTGTCAGCATTAATGATGTATACCATACAGCAAGACTTAGGTATGTCAGCGGTTCAACAAAGTTGTATCTTAACAACAATCCTACTCCGATTATTGATACCACATTACCTCCATTAGAGCCATTTATGAATGATTATGAATTTACTACAACTGATTTTAACAATGGTCAACCATTTAATGGTTGCATTAGAAACTTGATTGTCTCTTCCCCTGCCCCTATTCCAGTTTTATTCACTGATGGTTTTGAGTAAAAATAAATAATGTAAAAGATAATTACAAGGATGAGAGTTAAGGTATTTAACTCTCTTTTGTATGTTTCAATATATAACTACTGAGATTTTGAGCTAGCTCTTTTTTTCTGTCGTCACTAGCAAATGAACCTTTAATTGCATTTTTAGCCATTTGTATAATTCCGTCTTTAGTTATCGATGTATTCTCGACAATACTAATCATATTTTCGGTTAAATAAGCATTAAAATGGGCTGGGTCATCAGAGTGAATACTGACATTCAGACCCTTTTCTAACATCAGTGGCAATGTGTGTTGCGACATGTCTTTAAAGATTTTTAATGCTACATTTGATTGCGGACAAACCGTTAAAGGCAATTGCGTTTCGCGCAAGTATTCGACTAAGCGGTCATCTTCTAAACAACGTATTCCATGGTCTATTCGTTCAACATTGATATCCTTTATCGCTGACCAAATATACTCAGCTGGCGCTTCTTCTCCAGCGTGCGCAATAACGTGAATACCGGCATCATGCACTTTGGCAAATGTCTCTTTAAATAATGAAGGTGGGTAACCAACCTCAACAGCGGATAAACCAATGGCTAAGATTTTATCTTTAAAAGGTAACATCAAATCCAAATCAGCTTTCGCCACCTCTGGTCCAAGATGGCGTATGAAACAAGGCATAAAACCACCCGTAATACCATAATTATTCTTAGCATCTTCAAAAGCACCATGTAATGCATTAATAACAAATTCTGGCGGATAACCATAATCCACATAAGTACGAATATCTGAATGAATCTCTGTATGTTGAATATTTTGTTCCACACATTTCTTGAAATAAGTCATGCACACATCATACAAATCTTGCTCAGACTTAATCACACGCGTGCCCAACATATACATATCAATAAATTCAGTTAAATTATTAAACTTATAAGCGGCTTTGAGCTCCTCAACACTGCTATATTCAATTGCATAATTATTATGATGTGCCAACTCCCACAATGTTTCGGCTTCCATCGAACCTTCAACATGCATGTGAAGCTCAACTTTGGGCATTTTTTCAATAAATTTTTTCATCTTTTATTTTTTTTTTTTTTATGGCTTTGGCTGTTTACGTGAAAACACCAATAAATCATCTTTGGAGACACTGTCATCAAACTTATAATCCGCATAATCAAAGTCTTTTATGCCATCAACTGTTTCGATACGGTTACGGATGATAAAGTCAGTCATCATGCCACGGGCTTTTTTGGCGTAAATGGCAATGATACGACTCTTGCCTTCTTTGTTTTCTTTGAAAGCAACATTGACTATTTTGCCATTAATTTCTTTTGGTTTAACTGATTTATAGTATTCATTAGATGCCAAATTAACCAGTATCTTTTCTTTTTGGTCTGCAAGTGCCTTGTTTAAAAATTCAGTAATACTATCTCCCCAAAACTGATACAGATTATCACCACGTTTTGAAGGCAATTTTGTTTTCATCTCTAAACGGTAGGGGTGAATCAAATCCAGTGGACGCAGACAACCATAAAGACCTGACAAAATACGCAGATGATTTTGTGCGTATTCAAAATCAGCTTGATTCATGCTGGCGGTATTTATGCCTGAATAGACATCACCTTTAAAGGCAAACAAAGCTTGTTTGGCATTTTGTGGTGTAAAAGGCGTGGTGAAATCATGGTAACGCTGATGATTGAGCTTGGCTAAGTTTTCACTTATCGACATCATCTTGGCAATTTCATCTTGTGAATAGTTTTTTAGTTGCGCGATTAACTCTTCTGAATCTTTTAACTGTTCTGGTATTGTAAAAGACTGTGTCGGTGCCGCTTGTTCGAAATCTTGTCCTTTTGAAGGTGAAAGTGTAATTATCATTAGTCTGTAATTTTAGTAAATAGGGGTAATATTAACCATTAACTAGCAGAGAAACAAATATTTGCGTAGAATATCAGTTTTGATTAACAAAATTTGTCAATGAATAACGATTATCTCGAATTTGAACAACCTCTAGCTGAATTAGAAGCCAAAATTTCCGAACTACGCAATGTCAGTGATGACAATGCCATGAATATTGATGATGAAATTCATCGTTTAGAAGAAAAACTAAAGATTAAAACTAAACAAATATTTGCTAAGTTAAATGATTGGCAAATTGCTCAATTAGCACGGCATCCTAAACGCCCTTATACGCAAGATTATATTGATTTATTAACTGAAAGTTTTGATGAATTACATGGTGATAGAGCTTTTGCTGATGACCCTGCTATTATTGGTGGATTGGCTCAATTTAATGGCAAAGCGGTAATGGTTATCGGGCATCAAAAAGGGCGTTCTACCAAAGAAAAAATCAAGCGTAATTTCGGCATGCCAAGACCTGAAGGTTATCGCAAAGCCCTACGTCTCATGAAAATGGCCGAACGATTCAATATACCAATTCTTACTTTTATTGATACACCAGGTGCTCATCCAGGTATCAGTGCGGAAGAACGC
>JALWML010000345.1:0-13823 GCA_027083915.1 Lysobacterales bacterium
GAATAGGTTGTCCTATTGCCGCAAGTGCCTGTTTTGATTCTGATTTTTTCCAGTTATTAACAGCAATAAAATGTTGAGCTGTAGCAATTGCTCCTGACGAGACAATAGCGATATTATAGTCTTGACGAAGTACAATTAGTTGACGGGCAATATCTTCAATTTTACCGCGAGATATGCGGTTTGAACCTGCAGTTAATGTTGAGGAACCAATTTTGAGGATTAGAGTTTTTTTCATACATCACCCACGGACATTACCGTTGCCAGATATAAACCATTTATTTGTTACCAGCTCATTTAATCCCACAGGTCCTCGAAAATGGAGTTTTTGAGTGCTAATAGCAATCTCAGCACCCAAGCCAAACTCACCACCATCAGTGTAACGTGTTGAGGCATTATGATAAACTGCAGCACAATCTACCGTGTGTTGAAATTGTTGTGCATTCGTTTTGTCTTCAGTAATAATAACCGCTGAATGACCTCCTGAATATTGGTTGGTCCCGATAATCGCATGTTCCATATTATCAACTTGAGCCAATAAAATTTTACTGGCTAAAAATTCTTCATAAAAGATATTATTGTTTTTTATTGGTTTAATACTGTCATCTAAAGCTGCTATAACATCATCAGCAACAATTTCTATTTGATTGTTATTTAAAGCTTCAATCAACTTTTGCAATTTAACCATATCATGAGACTGGTGAATATACACTTTATCCAAGGCATTACAGACACTGATTCGTGTTTTACCATCAAGAATTATCTTTATCGCCATATCAAAATCAGCATTTTCATCAATATACATAAAGTTATTACCACGACCAGATATTATCATAGGAATGTCGGTATTTTCGCGGATAGAATTAATGAGTTGTTCACCACCTCTTGGAATAATAACATCTATTTTAGTCTCTTTACTTTGGATTAAATCTTGTGTTTGTTTGCGGTCATAATCTAAATACCTAACAATACACTTATCTTGTCCATTTTTTTCTAAGGCTTGTTGCCATAAATCTGTCAAGACTAAATTACTGTTTCGTGCTTCTTTTCCACCTTTAAGTAAAATCTTATTACCGGCTTTAAATGCGGTTATTGCTGCTTCTATTGTAACATCTGGTCGTGACTCATAAATAATTAATATCGTACCAAAAGGAACAACCCGATTTTCTACCAATAAATCAGGTTCTTTTTGGTAGCTATACAATACCTGCCCTTCGGGGTCTTTCATTTGTTTGACTTTTAAAACAGAAAGTTGCATTCCCTTGATTTTGGCATCATTGACTTTAAGGCGATCATAAAGTGCTTCATCATCTTGCGAACAATTCGATAAATCTTTTTGGTTTGCTGCTAAAATTGCATCAGAATTTGAACCAATTAAATTTGATAATTCTTGAAGAACTTTGTTCTTAATATCAGTATTCATGAAGACTCTTTTTTTTGTTTATTAAATCCTCTATCCTACATAAAATTTATTTATTTTCTATAATTTTTTTGCTTATGGTACAATCCGCTTGAATTTTATAAAATTATCGCTATATTAGCATTCTCTAATATATCACTCACAAGAGTATACTATGAAAACACTAACACTATTATTTTTTACACTATTACAAACACCCTCTTTTGCACAATGGTACCAAACAAAAATTGAAACAGTAGATAGTTATAGACAACTTAATGGTGAAGTTGAGGCAGTCAATAAAGCCACTGTATCGGCACAAACAGCTGGGCGAGTGGAAAAACTCTATTACGACGTAGATGACTTTGTTGCCAAAGGTTCTGTGATTGTTGAGTTTACCAATACTGAACAAAAAGCAGCATTGAATCAAGCCTTATCAAATGCCAAAGCTGCCAAAATCGCATTTGAACAAGCAGTAACTGATTTTGAACGTGTCCAGGACATATTTGCCAAAAAACTTGTCGCGAAAAGTCAACTAGATCAGGCATTATCAAATAAAAATGCTTTAGAGGCACGTTATAAAGCAGCACAAGCTGCTGTCGTCTCCGCCAAAAAACAACTAGAGTACACGATTATAAGAGCACCTTATGACGGTATTGTCACCAAAAGATTTGTCGAATTAGGAGAAGTGGTTAATCCAGGTACTCCTATCATGGAAGGATTAAGTTTAAACAAGTTACGTGTTGTCACATATATACCTGAAAAAATCATAAATCAAGCCAAGGCTAACCCTCAAGCTCAAGTTATTATCAATGGAAAGCAGTTCAACCCAAAAGACATAACTGTTTTTCCTTATGCCGATCGTTTATCTCGCACATTCAAAACACGAGTAGATTTGGAAACTGGAGATACTTCACTGTTCCCAGGAATGACAGTCAAAGTTGCCTTAAAAGTAGGAGAGAAAAAAGCCATACTTATTCCACATAATGCAGTTATTCATCGCAGTGAATTAACTATGGTTTATGTCAAAAATAGCGAAAATAAAGAACTCAGACACATCAAGCTTGGCTCCTCATATGGTGATAAAATTGAAGTAATTTCAGGTTTATCAGAAAACGAGGAAATACTTCTCAATCCATTAGCACAAAAAACAGGGAGTTAATCATGAAATTTTCAATTTCAGGAAGATTAGCTGATAAATTCCAAAACAACCCAATTACACCATTAATTGCATTAGTGGCTGTTCTATTGGGAGTTTTTGCTATCTTCATTACACCACGTGAAGAAGAACCTCAAATTGATGTCACCTTTGCCAATGTTTATATTGCCTTACCTGGTGCCAGTGCCAAAGAAGTGGAAAACTTAATTTCCTACCCTGCTGAGCAAGTCCTAGACTCGATTGAAAATATCAAACACGTCTATTCCGTGTCACGCCCAGGTATGGCAATCGTGAGCGTGCAATTTAAAGTCGGTGTTAAAAGAAAAGATGCCATCGTTGCACTCTACAATGAAATTCAGTCCAATGGTGACTGGCTACCCTATTCCTTAGGAGCATCTATGCCACTTGTCAAACCCATGGGTATTGATGATGTTCCTATCGTTACAGCAACTTTATGGAGTGAAAATCCAGACAAAGGCAGTTTTGAATTGCAACAAGTCGCTCATGCACTTGAAGCAGAAATCAAACGCATTCCAAATACGCGCATCGTAGAAACAACTGGTGGTCCTAATCATGTTGTACATATCGTTTTAAATCCTGAAGACTTGTCAGCTTACAATTTAGATTTTAATGCGATTGAGAATGCTTTAAAAATGAATAATATGGCAACGCACTCTGGTTTTATTACACAAGATAACCAAACAACACCTGTAGAAACAGGTACTTTACTTGCCAATGTGGATGACATCAAAGAATTAGTTGTGGCTGTACGCAATGGTTTGCCAGTCTATTTAACAGATATTGCCACCATCACTGATGGTCCTGACACACCTGAGACTTATGTATGGATGACCGCAGGGAAAGCATGGAAAGGCGCTAAACATCCTGACATTACTCCTGCTGTGACTATTGCTGTTGGTAAAAAAGCAGGTACCAATGCCGTTGACATAGCTAATGCTGTAATCAATGCAGGTGAACAACTCAAGAAAACCCATATACCTGCTGATGTACACGTTGAAATCACTCGAAATTATGGTGCAACAGCAGATGCAAAAGCCAAAAAATTAATGACAAAATTAGTCTTTGCTACTGCTTCTGTCGTACTTCTGATTATTCTATTCCTCGGCTGGCGTGAAGCCATTGTTGTAGGCTTAGCAGTTTCCATCACTTTATCGGTGACTTTATTTGCCTCATGGGCCTATGGCTTCACCCTAAATCGTGTGTCACTATTTGCTTTAATATTCTCCATCGGAATATTGGTAGATGATGCGGTAGTGATTGTAGAAAATATTCACCGCCACCTCAGTGAGGGCAAGAAAAAACTCTCCGAACTTATCCCAATTGCGGTTGACGAAGTTGGCGGCCCTACAATTCTAGCTACTTTTACTGTTATTGCCGCACTTATGCCGATGGCTTTTGTCACGGGTTTAATGGGACCCTATATGAGTCCTATTCCAATAAATGCCTCTATGGGAATGTTACTGTCATTAATCATAGCTTTGATTGTTACACCGTGGTTATTTAGAAAAATTATTGGAGATAAGATTCACCACAGTGAAGAAAAAAACACCAAAAAAAGTATTTTTAATAAACTCATGACGCCTTTTCTTGGCAACAATAAAAAAGGTAAATTGAATCGTTATTTATTAGTTGGTGGCGTGGTATTTTTAATGTTTATCTCGGTCATGTTAGTGCCAACACAAAATGTCATCTTAAAAATGCTACCATTTGACAATAAATCAGAAATTCAAATTGTCGTTGACACCAAAGAAGGAACAACACTAGAAACCACTAATCAAATCATGATTGAAATTAGTCAATACCTTAAAAGTATTCCTGAAATCGAACACATGGTAGCTTATGCTGGAACTGCATCTCCGATAAATTTTAACGGATTAGTGCGTCAGTATTTTCTAAGGCAGGCTTCTAACATGGGTGATATACAAATCACCTTAGTAGATAAACACGATCGTAAACGTAAATCACATGAAGTGGCTGTAGCTATTCGTGATGAAATTACAAAAATAGCTAACAAACATAATGCCTTAGCTAAAATCATCGAAGTACCACCAGGGCCACCTGTTCAATCACCAATTGTTGCCGAAATTTATGGACAATCCGATAAAGCGCGCAAGCTAACAGCATTAGCTGTTGAGAAAGCCTTTCATAAAGCGGATGGAATTGTTGACATTGATACCTCTCTTGAAGCCATAGCTCCTCGTCAAATTGTAGTTATTGACCGAGCCAAGGCTAGTCAATTAGGTATCTCTCAAGCACAAATTGCCAAGACAATTCAAACAGCCTTAAGCGGCAATGACATCAGCTATTTGCATAACCCAAATAACAAATACAGTGTCCCCATTCGCATGGAAATTCCTGCCAATCGTCAAAATGATTGGCAAACAATTTTGAATATTCCCATCCAAACTCAAAATGGCTCACGCGTTATTTTAGATGAAGTGGTCGATGTTCAAAAAGCTGATTGGCAACAAACCATTTACCACAAAGACTTATTACCTGTAACCTTTGTTACTGCCGATATGTCTGGATTCCAAGATTCTCCACTTTATGGAATGTTTGAATTGGTTGATATCATAGAAGATGAAAATAAAGTCGAGCAACAATTCATTCAAGCCCCCCAGTTTGTTACTAAACCAAGTCTTAAATGGGATGGTGAATGGCAAATTACTTACGAGACATTCCGTGATATGGGTATTGCTTATGGTATTGGCTTGATACTCATTTACTTACTTATTGTTGCACAGTTCAGTTCTTATTTTGTACCGTTAATCATCATGGCACCAATTCCATTAACAATCATTGGTGTCATGCCTGGACACTGGATTGCTGGAGCTCAGTTTACTGCAACCTCTATGATAGGCATGATAGCCTTAGCAGGAATTATTGTGCGAAACTCTATTCTATTGGTCGATTTTATAAAAATGCAAGTCACCGCAGGCATACCACTACATGAGGCCGTTATTAATTCATCTAAAGTTAGAGCCAAGCCGATTATTCTTACCGGTGTTGCTGCCATGATGGGAGCATTCTTTATCTTAGATGACCCAATATTCAACGGACTGGCAGTATCTTTAATCAGTGGTATACTGGTTTCAACTGCCTTGACATTGATATTGATACCTGTCTTATATTTTTGGTATTTATCTCGTTTTCCAATAAAAATTAAATAAAAAAACCTATGTAGAGTTATTATCAGCGAGACCTTTGCCTAACTATGTGACACACCTCACACTAGTTATGCAAAGGTCTCTCAATTAAACACAACAATTGTTTAGCGGATAAGTTCTATATTTTAGGCAACTAAGTAGGTCAATAGTCATAAAAATCGGCCAAATGAATCTATTCCATTCAAATTAACCACAACAAAAGGTATAATCGCGACCTTTTTAGCAACACCACACAGATACAATTATGATAGTTACTGCAAATATCGGCATGCAATTTGGTTCAAAGCCACTTTTTGAAAATATTTCCATGAAATTTGGCAATGGTAATCGCTATGGTTTAATCGGCGCTAATGGCTCTGGAAAATCCACCTTCATGAAGATTATTACCGGCGAGTTAAAGCCAACGAGTGGAACAGTTTCTTATGGCGAACATGAAAAACTTGGTATTCTAGGACAGGATCAGTATGCTTTTGAAGAGTACTCCGTGCTAGATACTGTTATTATGGGTGATAAAAAACTGTGGGCTGTCAAAGAAGCACGCGATAAGATTTACAACCAAGCTGAAATGTCAGATGAAGACGGCATCAAAGTGGCTGACTTAGAAACTGAATTTGCCGAAATGGATGGCTATTCCGCTGAAGCTCGTGCTGGCGAATTATTAATGGGTTTGGAAATCCCTGAAGAACAACATTATGGACCCATGAGTGAAGTTGCCCCAGGTTGGAAGTTACGTGTACTATTAGCACAAGCATTATTTGGTGATCCTGATTATTTATTACTCGATGAACCAACCAATAATTTGGATATTAATACCATTCGTTGGTTGGAAGATACACTAAATTCTCGCAAAGCGACCATGATTATTATTTCACATGACAGACACTTCTTAAATTCTGTCTGTACACACATGGTAGATTTAGACTATAACACTTTACGATTATTCCCAGGTAATTACGACGAATACATGACTGCAGCTACGCAAGCACGTGAACGTATGCAAAATGAAAACGCTAAGATGAAAGCACAAATTTCTGAATTAAAACAGTTTGTTAGCCGATTCTCAGCCAATGCATCAAAAGCCAAACAAGCTACGTCGCGTCAAAAACAATTGGATAAAATTCAATTACACCATATTAAACCATCCTCACGTGTTAACCCTTATATTGTTTTTGAACAAGAGAAAAAGTTATTTAGAAATGCTATCAGCATCAAGGACATGAGCAAAGGATATGATGGTAAAAACTTATTTGAAGACTTATCATTTACTTTAGAAGTCGGAGAACGATTAGCGGTAATTGGAGCTAATGGTATTGGTAAAACCACCCTACTCAATTGTATGACTGAAACAATCGAGCCCGATAGTGGTTCGGTTAAATGGTCTGAAAATGCTGAAGTTGCTTACTTCAAGCAAGATAACATGGCTGAATTCGTTGAAAACATAACTGCTTTTGATTGGATGATGCAATGGAAAAAACCTGAAGATGATGAACAAGCAGTTCGCAGTGTTATGGGGCGCTTGTTGTTTTCAAAAGAAGACTCTAAAAAGAAACTTAATGTTTTGTCAGGTGGTGAAAAAGGTCGCATGATGTTTGGTAAAATCATGTTGCAAAAACCGAATATTCTCTTTATGGATGAGCCTACTAATCACTTGGATATGGAATCTATCGAGTCATTAAATTTGGCGCTAGAAAATTATGATGGTACCCTTATCTTTGTTTCACATGATAGGCAGTTTGTTTCTTCTATCGCAACACGGATAATTGAAATTGAAGAAGGCAAAGTTCACGATCACCGTGGAACTTACCAAGAATATCTACTTAAACAAGGTGTTACAACAAGCTAATTCTCAATTGTACAAAGCTACCATTTCATGGTAGCTTTGTTTAAACCATTGGCAATAAATTTAACTTGCTAGACTTACAAACTTCCTACTTTTTAATACTTTAGCTTGTTTAATTTTAGAATGAAATAACTGCGTTAAGTCATTCCTTTCTTTATAAGAAAACTTAATTTCTTCTGAATCAAAAGCAGCAATCTTAACTATTATTAGTTCAATTTCATTTAACAATTCATTTAGTTCATCTTTCATTTTGACATACTCTTTTATCTTGTTTTAGGTTAATCAATTGAGCCTGGATTTCTTTTAAAGAATCCAGCGTACTCGAATACAATGCTGTTCTTTCATTTTTTTTAGTAAATGAAAGTTGTACCAATAGTCGTTGTAAGTACCGAGCCTTTTTCTGTAATTCTTCCTTTTTAGTCATTTTCTTTATCCCCATAACCGTATTAATTAAGAATGTGAACCATTGTAAACTTTTGACTAGATTATAAAATCAGTAAATTTCGTATGAGCACGTAGGAAATTTCATACACGCTTTGTAGGCAAATGATATAATTCTGCAACTCTTTTAATTGTTGGAACATAAAGTGAAACAAAATAAAAATAAGCTGTTGTGTATACTTGATGGTTTTGGTATTGGAAAAAATAATGAAGAAAATGCCATATACATGGCAAATACACCAACTTTAGATAAATTAAACTCACACTATCCTCATTCAGAATTACGCTCTGACGGCAACTATGTCGGCATTCCAGAAGGGCAAATGGGCAATTCTGAAGTTGGGCATATTACTATTGGAACAGGGAGAGTTGTTGAACAATCTTTGGTGAAAATCACCAATGATATGAAAAATAACACCTTCCAATCAAAGACTGCATATATAAACTTTATTAAACAAAGTAGCAAGAGTCGTGCTATACACCTTATTGGCCTTTTATCTGATGGCGGAATTCATAGCCATATAGATCATGCGTTTAATCTTTGTAAATTATTAAATAAATTAGACAGACCTATTTTTGTTCATGCCATTACCGATGGTAGAGACACTGCAGTTAATGCGGCTAAAGAACAAATTAAACAATTCCAAGAAAAAATTAAAGAATTCAATAATGTCAAAATTGTCTCAGTTATTGGTCGTTTTTATGCAATGGATAGAGATAATCGATGGGATAGAACAAAGATTGCATGGGATTTATACACAAAAGGCATTGGAACACAGTTTTCATCAGTTCAAGAAGCTTTATTATCTGCTTACCACCAAGGGTTGTCAGATGAACACATAAAGCCCAGTAAAATCATAACCGACTCCAAAATTGAAACAACAATTCAAGATAATGACTCTGTTTTCTTATTTAACTTTCGTGGCGATCGGATGCGCCAACTGACTCGATGTTTTTTAAATCAAATCGAGTCTGAATTTGATTGTGAAGTGCCGCATTTAAATTCATTAGCCATAATGACGGAATACGACATTCAATTTAGAGATAAATGCCATATCATTTATCAACCTAAAGTTTGTAAAAACTCTCTGGGTGAAGTTGTCTCAAAAGCAGGCCTTAAGCAACTTCGTATTGCAGAAACAGAAAAATACGCTCATGTTACATTCTTTTTTAATAGTGGTCGTGAGAAACCTTTTGACAATGAAGATCGAATTCTTATTCCTTCGCCGCGAGATATTGCAACCTATGATTTAAAACCCCAAATGTCATTGCCAGAACTAACCAAACAATTAGTGCCAATTATCTTATCAAACGAGTACGATTTAATTGTTCTTAATATTGCCAACGCCGACATGGTTGGACACACTGGTAATTTTAAAGCGGCAGTCAAAGCTGTTGAATACATTGATTCAGCCTTAAATAACATACTAAACGCATTAAAAGAGGTTCATGGTGAAGCTATTATTATTGCCGATCATGGAAATATAGAAAAAATGAGTGTTAATGATAAACCATCGACAACTCATACCTCTAACCCTGTACCTTGTATTTATTTTGGTGAAAGAAGAATTAAATTAAGAAATGGCTCTCTTAGTGATGTAGCACCAACCATGTTAAATCTACTGGGTCTTGAAATTCCAAAAGAAATGACTGGTAAATCATTATTAACTAGATAAGTTAAAATTTACAATTTCATGCCCCTAGTTAGCAAATAAAATTGAAGCATGATAAAGTACGCTTCTTTAAAATTCACACTACTAAAATGTCAGAAATGCAAAACAGGCGTACATTTGCCATAATCTCTCACCCAGATGCAGGTAAAACTACCATCACTGAAAAAATATTACTTTTTGGTGGTGCTATAAATGTGGCTGGTGCAGTAAAGTCTAACAAAACATCCAAAGGGGCGACTTCAGATTGGATGGAGATGGAAAAAGAAAGAGGAATCTCTGTTACCTCATCCATAATGCAATTTCCTTATAAAGGTTGTACCATAAATCTACTAGACACCCCAGGTCACGCTGACTTTTCTGAAGATACTTACCGAACATTAACTGCTGTTGATTCAGCCCTAATGGTGATAGATTGCGCTAAAGGTGTAGAGCAACGTACCATCAAACTAATGGAAGTTTGTCGATTAAGAACTACACCAATCTTTACTTTTATCAATAAATTAGATCGTGAAGGACGCGACCCTATTGAATTAATGGATGAAGTGGAAGACATATTAAAAATTAAATGTGCCCCAATCACGTGGCCTATCGGAATGGGAAAAAGATTAAAAGGCGTTTATCACTTCATTGATGATACAGTTTTATTATACGAATCAGGAAAGAATTACGAAACCCAAAAAGCCGAAACCATACAAGGTCTAGACAATCCAGAACTTGATAAAGCTTTGGGTGACGAGGCAGAAGATTTTCGTGAGGAAATTGAACTCGTTAAAGGAGCATCACATCAATTTGATAAAACAGCTTATTTGCGAGGTGAATTAACTCCTGTCTTTTTTGGCTCAGCCATTAATAATTTTGGCGTCGAACCTTTGTTGGATGCTTTCGCCCAACACGCCCCTGCTCCACAACCTCATGCAACTGAAACACGCATTGTTGATGCTGATGAAAAAGACTTTACTGGTTTTGTCTTTAAAATCCAGGCCAATATGGATCCCAAACACCGTGACAGAATTGCTTTTATGCGTATCTGTTCAGGACAGTTTACCCAAGGCATGAAACTCAAACAAGTGCGTACGGGTAAGGAGCTAAAAATCCCAAATGCACTCACCTTTCTAGCCGAACAGCGAGAACACCTAGAACACGCCTATACGGGCGACATTATAGGTATTCACAACCATGGAACAATCAGTATTGGTGATACCTTCACTATGGGTGAGGATTTAAAATTTACCGGGATTCCTAGTTTTGCACCAGAGCTATTCCGCCGAGCACGATTAAAAGATCCTTTAAAACTCAAAGCCTTACGAAAAGGTCTTGCACAATTATCTGAAGAAGGTGCTACACAGTTTTTTAAACCAACGATGTCTAATGATTTGATATTAGGAGCTATTGGTGTGTTACAGTTTGAAGTAGTCGCCTATCGATTACAACGCGAATACAATGTTGAAACTTTATTTGAAAATGTTAATGTTGCCACCGCCCGTTGGATTAGTGCCGATGACGAAAAAGAACTAGCTAACTTCAAAAACAAAGCTGTTTCCAACTTAGCCGAAGACGCTCATGGCCACTTAGTTTATATCGCACCAACTTATGTAAACTTGCAATTAACCCAAGAGCGCTTTCCGAATATTCAGTTTCACAACACAACTGAAGGGTTGAATAAGTAAAATTAAATACAACTGAAAAATAGATAATTCTTCAAGAGCCTGACTTTTCTATTTTTTTAAAGACTCTTTAATTAACCACTTTAGCATCAGTCCCCATATCTACGGGAGCAGATTTACCATTATTTTGCCACAAAGTTTTCATAAATGCGGCACGATTTTGATTAGCTGGACCTACAGTTTGTGAGCGATTACACATAGCATTTTCGGAAGGAATATTATTTGTTGTACTTTCATTATCTAAAAACTCAATGTAATCCTTACTACTGCTTTGGTATTTTAAGGTGGCAGTTACCGATAATGGAAAAGTTGCTCCGGAAACATCAATTGAATAGTTGGTTATATCATAATTAACACTTCCGACTATATTATTTGCTGTATTGGCTGGATAGGTAATACCAACGGGCTTTATTTCAATATTGGTAGTCCCTGTAAATCCTAAGGGAGGAATGCGGTTGTCTTTAGCCACACAGTTGTTCAATGCAAAATGGAATTGTGCTTGTCCATTAACCTCAGTCACGCAAGTCGATGTAGCAGAGTCCCAAATCCCTTGTAGAGTTTCGTATATCTTAGTGCCCGTTGTATCCAAAATTGCAGTGGTGTTATCATAAGCTCCACTTTCATAAAAAATACTCCCGTTAGCATTTTTTACCACTAGGTTTAACCACATGCGTCGCCCTTCAGGATAACCTGTAGGTAATTTGTGGCCTGTTAAATTAGTTATCTTAACTTGAGTAGTTAATTGATTTGCATTGACGGTATTACTAACAATTTCAACCAAAGCACTTTTCTGTTGTAACATTTTCAAAGCATTGGTTGTGGCTAAGTCAAATTCTGTTGAACGACCCAAAGCCGTATAAATACTTTTCAAAACTTGAGGCATCCAGCTATTTCCGCCTGCAAATTCATGAACGGCTAAATCATTTGCTCGAGTTCCAAAACCATTTTGATCACAGCCCCGAGCATTTGTGTCAGCTGTTTTTGGCATATGACAAGTTTGGCAAGTTTGACCCGAGCTTATATAAGGTAATTCAGTAGACTGAGGTGAGCTTTCACCAAAACCATCGCGCATGATAAGTTCGGTGAAAAAACTATTTTGCCACTCTTTATAGGTACGCTCAATGGGAAAGGCAATACCTGTATCTGTACCATCTTGATCAATCAAGGTCTTAGCAAACTGCGTCACACCCGCCGCTGTTACTATCTCTGGAGAAGAAACATTATGGCATGTACCACAAAAGTCACCTTCCCTTACAAAAGTTGAATATTCCCAATCATGTGGGGCTGCCGCAACTGGACTGTTGGGTGCATTATAATCATAAGGGCCTTTACGACAAGGTTCGGTTCCACCTGCACACAATTCATCATCAAACCAAACATTTGAATTATTATTTATATGCGCTTCCCCTAGTGGTCCTTGCTTTTCTTGCCGGTGACAAAAGTGACACTCAAGTCCTTCGTATTCGTTATTAAATGGCTGGGTCGTTTGTGTTACAGTTCCACCTATTCCACAACCATTAGCATAATCGGTTGTATTGACACCTGTTACATCTTTTGTGTGACCATTATAAAATGCCTTGGGTGCGTGACATCGTATACAAAAATCTCCAACACCAGGCACGTCATTGTTGGCTACATCAACAGCAGCCCAAAACAATGGATCTCGTGTTGAATTTGCCATCATAGAACCTGCCCAAGAGGGATAAGGTAAATAAGTTGAATCTGTCACAGTTCCTTGGTGACAATTTTTACAATTATTAATCGGCAGAATAGAATTAGTAATGCCTGGCTGCGTTCCATGAGGAGTAAAATCGGTAACAGCTAAAATACTTTTATCCTGTTTTTTGATAAAATAGTCACTAATGACAGAATTTGAGTATGCCTTACATGAAAGAAAAACTAAAAGTGTGATTAAATATTTCATAAAACCTAGGTACATTAATAATTGCTAATGTACACAAGTTTACACATTACTATTCAATATACAACCAGCTTTTAAAATTACTTGCTAGAAATTGAGTCCATAACTCTTTCTTTGAGGTCTTTTCCGGGTTTGAAGTGCGGCGCATATTTGACACCGAGTGCGACAGATTCACCTGTCTTAGGATTACGACCCATACGAGGCTTTCTTTCACGAAGCGTGAAACTACCAAAACCACGAATTTCGATTCGCTCTCCATTTGAAATAGCAGTACTCATGGTATTAATGAGTTCTTTTACAGACAGTGACACATCTGATTTCAGTAGTCCTGAGTCAGATAATTTGGCACTTAAGATATTGATGAGTTCAGATCGTGTAACGCTATTCATCATTTAATTATAAACAGTTTTACAAAAAAGAAAAGCACCTAATCGAAATTAGGTGCTTTTTTTATTTCAAATTCAATTACTTGAACTTTAATTAGTAAAAACTAATATAATTGACGAAAATTTGAATAATTATTTATCTATTTTTTCCTTCA
>JALWML010000345.1:13833-15199 GCA_027083915.1 Lysobacterales bacterium
ACTAGTTGTACTAGTACTTGCATCTTTATAGTCTTTAAGAACTTTATTCATTTCATCAAATTCTTTAGCTTTAATAGAAAGAGTTAACATCTTACTGCGTCTGTCCATGCCGACAAATTTAGCTTCAACTTCATCACCTTCTTTTAATACTGCTGTAACATCATCTGTTCTTTCTTTAGCAACATCTTGAGCCTTAATTTGGCCTAATACGCCGTCTTCAAGTTCAACAACTGCCGCTTTTTCAGAAACTTCCTTAACGATTCCTTTAACAATACTGCCTTTAGGATTAGCTGCAACAAAAGAACCAAATGGATCTTGTGCTAATTGCTTAATACCTAATGAAATACGTTCACGTTCAGAATCCACAACTAATAACATCGCTTCAACTGTATCGCCTTTCTTGTATTTACGAATAGCCACATCATCAGCTTCATTCCAAGAAATATCAGATAGATGAACTAAACCATCAATTCCACCGTCAAGACCGATAAAGATACCAAAATCAGTAATTGATTTAATCTTACCAGTAACAACATCACCTTTTTCATGAGTACCAGCAAATGCATCCCAAGGGTTAGGTTGACATTGTTTCATGCCTAATGAAATACGACGCTTCTCTTCTTCGATATCAAGAATAGCCACTTCAACTTCATCACCAGGCTGTACAACTTTAGCTGGGTTGATGTTTTTGTTAGTCCAATCGATTTCAGAAACGTGAACCAAACCTTCGATTCCTTCTTCAATCTCAACAAAACAACCATAATCAGTAATGTTAGTCACACGACCAAAGATTCTAGAGCCAACAGGTTGTCTGCGAGCTATATCTTTCCATGGATCTTCGCCTAATTGCTTAAGACCTAATGACACACGTGTTTTCTCTTTATCGAATTTAAGAACGCGAACTTCAAGCTCTTGTCCAATTTCAACAACTTCTGATGGGTGATTGAAACGCTTCCAAGACATATCAGTGATATGCAGTAAACCATCAATTCCACCTAAGTCTAAGAAAGCACCGTAATCGGTTAAGTTCTTAACGATACCTTTAATGATAGCGCCATCAACTAATGTTTCTAGTAACTTCTCACGATCTTCAGAGTATTCTGTCTCAACAACAGCACGACGTGAAACAACAACATTGTTACGACGTTTGTCTAATTTGATGACTTTGAATTCTAAATCTTTTCCTTCTAAGTAAGCAGGATCTCTAACAGGACGTACATCGACCAATGAACCTGGTAAGAAAGCTCTTACTCCATCCATGTCAACAGTGAAACCACCGCGTACTTTACCTGTAATTTTACCCATAACAATAGCTTCATTGTCATGTGCTACTTGTAATTGCTCCCAAACCAACATACGTTTAGCT
>JALWML010000346.1 GCA_027083915.1 Lysobacterales bacterium
TATAGATTTGTTTTTAACTATTTTGATTAATTTAAACTTTTTTAATTTAATTCTTAAAAGGTAGTTGACAGATGGGTCATTTGAGTTAAAATGCTCGCTCTTTCAAAGAAGCCTGACTTCTAAAGAAAGATTTTATCTTCCCCGATAGCTCAGTTGGTAGAGCAAGTGACTGTTAATCACTGGGTCGGCGGTTCAAGTCCGTCTCGGGGAGCCAAATTTTTAAAAAGGTTACATTTGTGTAACCTTTTTTTTTGACTTAAATTTAGTGAGTCCAATTAAGATTTTCTCTAACAAGCATGTTAATTATCTGTTAATTTTCAAAAACTCATAATATTATAAGCCAAATACACAAAATTAAGCTAAAATATCAGACCGTTTTTGTGTAGAATTCACCACAAATTAAAATTGAATAAATAAATACTTAGGAAACACATATGGCATTTGAAGAATATGATGATTTTGAACAAGAAAAACTTGTCAAAGACTGGATAAAAAACAACTGGATCACTATTGCCACAGGCTTGATTCTTGGGCTTGGAGGCGTATTTGGTCTGAACTATTGGAAAGCTCAAAAACAACAAGAGCGTTTTGAAATAGCTAACCAATACCAATCTTTTTCTGAGGTATTTGAGTTATCAGAGTTTGATGAAGCCAAAAAACTTCTTAATGAACTAGAAAAGAAATCAGGGGCAAACTTTTATACCTACGAAGGTCATTTATTGCTAGCCAAAGAATTTGCCAAAAAAGGTGAACTTGACAATGCAGCAGCAGAGCTAAAGAAGGTTATTGACGACAAACCAGACCAACTGATTACTGATGTTATCAAATTACGTCTTGCTCGCGTTTATAATGGCATGGAAAAATACGACAACGCCTTATCAGAAGCCCAAAGTGTCGCCACAGAATCATTATTGTCTATTGCACAAGAAATTCAAGGAGATGCTTATCTTGCCAAAGGTGATTCAAAACAAGCCATAACAGCTTTCAAAAGTGCCGTTGATAAAGGCGAAGGTTATTCTGGAAAGAGAAATATTGAAATCAAAATAGAAAATGCTTAACACTTGTCACTAACCACAGACCAAGGGATACAATACATGCAAAAATTACTTCTTTTATTAAGTTTCACCCTACTCTTTAGTGTTTCATGCTCAAAGAATAAAAAAAGCAAAAAAAAGAAATTTGAGCCCGTTGAAATTACGAAAGTTACTCAACAAGGCCAATTTAAGAAACTATGGACATTTAAACTGGATGGCAGTAAAAAATCTTACGGTTATAAACTCATTCCTTTTATAGACAATCAAAATGTTTATATTGCTAGTCAATCGGGACAAGTTGTCATGCTCGACCTCGAAACAGGCACAAAGAAATGGTCTGTGGATTTGGATAAAGAACTAAGTGCAGGTCCTGGTGTTGGCGAAAATAAATTAATTGTAGGAACTCCAGAAGGAACAGTTGTTGCTTTAAACAAAAGTGATGGCTCACTTGCTTGGGAAGTGAAACTATCCTCTGAAATACTTTCTCCCCCAGTGATAGACAATCAAATTGCAATAATTCGTTCTCAAGATGGACGAGTCTATGCACTAGATACGGACAATGGCAAACGCAAATGGTTATTCGACACCAATATTCCAAATTTAACATTACGTGGTAATTCAACGCCTTTAGTTAAAGCCGGTCGCGTTTTTATAGGATTTGACAATGGTAAAGTAGCGGCTATTAAATTAGAAACAGGTGATGTCATTTGGTTACAAAATGTCGTCAAGACTAAAGGTAAAACAGAGTTAGCTCGCATAGTAGATATTGATGGTGACATGGCTTTAATTTCAACCGATCTTTATGTTTCGAGTGCCGTAGGTAAAACTATTGCAGTTGCCACAGAATCAGGTCGTGTTATGTGGTCAAAAGATATTGGCTCAGCAGCAGGTGTTACCGCTTCTCGAAGCAATCTATTTATTATTGATAATAAATCAAACCTCCACGCCTTAGATCGAAGCAATGGTTCTGACGAATGGAGCACAACAGAATATAAATATCGCCTATTAACTACTCCAGTATTTTATCTTGGTGATATTATTGTAGGTGATTATGAAGGTTATATTCATGTTATTGATGGCAACGATGGTAAAACATTAGCCAGAACTAGAATGGGCAAACAAGCTTTTTATTCTGCTCCAGTTAAATCTGCCTCTACTGTCATTGCTTATAATAAAGACGGTACCGTAACCGCCTTTGAATACAGCCGCTAAATACATTCGTGCCTTATGATTCCAGTAATATCAATAGTTGGTCGACCCAATGTCGGTAAATCGACTCTCTTTAACATATTAACGCATTCTCGTGATGCTTTGGTAGCAGACTTTCCTGGTTTAACACGAGATCGCCAATATGGCATGCTTGAGTTTGAGGAATCCAGTGCTATCTTAATTGATACTGGTGGCTTATTGGGTGACGAAGGTGATTTGTCCGAGCTGATGAATTCACAAGTAACCGATGCGATAGATGAGTCTCACTTAATACTTTTTATTGTCGATGCCAAAGCTGGATTAATGGAAGATGACAAAGCCATTTATGCAAGCTTACGCACTACCAATAAACCGATTATCCTTTTAGTGAATAAAATTGATGGACAAGATGAAGACCTAGCTACTTTAGATTTTTACCAACTAGGGATAGAAACAATCATGCCTATTGCTGCAGCTCATCGTCGCAATGTTGGTCAATTACGTGAAGACCTTGAAGAAGTTTGTAAAAAACTTATTATAGTTGATGAAGAGCAACACTCAACTCTTGATTCAAAAGGACCGAATGTCGCTATCATTGGCCGTCCAAATGTTGGTAAATCCACATTAGTCAATCGTTTACTAGGAGAAGAACGCGTACTGGCATTTGATATGCCTGGCACAACACGTGATTCAATTTCCCTTCCTCTTGAGTGGGATGGAAAAGACTACACCTTAGTGGATACTGCTGGTGTTCGTCGTCGTGCTAAAGTCTCAGAAAGCATTGAAAAATTTAGCGTTGTTAAAACCTTGCAAGCCATTGACCGTTCACAAGTCTGTGTGTTACTCATGGATGCACAAGAAGGCATAACCGATCAAGACATGCACCTTTTAGGCATGATTAATAACAATGCACGCGCCATAGTTATTGCATTAAATAAATGGGACCACTTATCTGAAGAACATAAAACCACTGTTAAAACAGAGTTTTCACGCAAAATGGCAGCGTTTTCTTGGGTTCCTTTAGTCTATATTTCTGCCCTTCACGGCTCAGGACTCTCAGACTTAATGGATCGAGTCGATTTAGTCTATGAATCCGCCACTAAGGAATTAGAAACCAACCAATTAACTGATGTCTTAAAACAAGCTTATTTAGCTCATCAGCCAACCTTAGTTCAAGGTCGCTTAACTAAATTAAAATACGCTCATGCAGGCGGACAAAACCCACAACGCATCGTCATTCACGGCAGAAGAACCGAAGCTTTATCGGCTGCTTACAAAAAATACCTAGAAAAACAATTTAGAGCCGCCTTTAATTTACGTGGAGCTCCCATTGTTTTACAATTCAAAAATAGTGACAATCCCTATAAAGTGCGTAAAGTAAAAAATCGCAGCAGTAAAACTAACCGTCGACACAATACTTTCGTTATTCCTCGTTACAAACAATAACTTTATATGTCAGAAAAAGATAACGCTTACCTTACCTCAATTTCATTTACACAAGCTCAGAAGTTAATCGAAAAGGTTACCAAAGAGACACTGAACTCTGTTCCAGAAGTTGTGAATATAAACAACTGCTTAAATCGCGTATTAGCTAGCAATGTCAAAGCAAAAATCAATGTACC
>JALWML010000347.1 GCA_027083915.1 Lysobacterales bacterium
TTTATAAGTGAAAAAAAACCCGATAAATGAAAAATTTATCGGGTTTAATATTTTTTTAAATAAACAGAAGTTTATTTTCTTCCGTATCTCTGACGGAATTTATCAACACGCCCACCAGTATCTGCAACTTTTTGCTTACCAGTGTAGAATGGGTGTGATTTAGATGAGATTTCAACCTTTATTAAAGGGTACTCATTACCATCTTCCCAAGTGATTGTTTCTTTTGAGTGCATAGTTGAACGAGTCAAGAATTTAAAGTCTGATGATAAATCTTGAAAGACAACTTCGTTGTACTTTGGGTGTATACCTTGTTTCATAATATTATTCCTAAAAACTAGCGCTTATTTATTAAACTGCTATAAAATTTGAACGGCGTATGATAAAGCTATCTTTTGCCGTTGTAAACGATTTAGTCCTCTTTTTTGCTGCTATTTTTCAATTTTAAGCCATTTATATCTAAATCCACATCAAAGTGTTCCATTAAGCTACCTAATTGAGACATCAAAATGGTCCCATCAATGTCAATAAGAACCAGTTCATCATCGTCATCTAAGGCAAAAACACTTAAAGATTTGAAATTTTTCTTATCCATTTTTGCCAAAACATAAACCAAAGAGTCATCTTCTTTAACCTTTGCTAGGGCTTCGTAGCCCTGTGATTTTTTCATGTTTGCCAATGCCGTTATTTTGCTTTTAAGTGCGGGTATTTTCACTGTGTCTTCAAGCTCAAAAACAGTGACCTTAATAGAGTCAAGCTTGGATAATATTTGTGCAATACCTTGTTCTTCATCTTCGGTTGCTGAGGATAGTAATCCCAGCATCATTGCCCCCAAGTTAATTTCTACAGTTGGCTCTGAACCAACTATAGAAACAAGAGATGTATCTGGCGGTTGCGGTGTTTGTGGCTGAGCCATAATTGCAGATGAACAGACTAAGCTAATTAATAAAGAGTATAGTGTTTTTTTCATAATATTCATTCCATCTAAAGCGATGCGTAAGTTTTGGCTAAAGGTCTTATTAAACCAGGCTTAATGCCATTGGTATTGACTGCCGATAACGACTTCATCGAAACTTGGTTAATATAGTGCATGGCAACTTGCAACTCAGCTTGTGCTTGCATCAGTTGTTCTTGTTGCTGGTGTTTGTTTGATACAGTAAATACCAATGCTGAGACAAAGACCATCGAGAGACCTGCTATGGCAAGTCGTGGGTTAAACCAAGAGGATTTTTTCTCTTTGGCAATTTGTGCATACAGCTTATGTTTCATGCGTGGTGGACACTTTCGTTTGCTAGCGCATTCAAAATAATCGTCTAACTCGTCTTCAATCTTTTGTTCTAATACTGTTTTCATAGTTTTCTTCTTTTGTTATTCCTTATTAAACGACATCCATTAATTTTTCTTTCAAAGTGTTTCGTGCTCTATGCAAATACACTTTTATTTGTTGAACATTTAAGTTCAAAACATCTGCCAATTGTTGATAACTTAACTGGCTAATTTCTCGTAAAACAATAAGAGACTTATATGGCTCTTTCAACTCATCAATGGCCGCACTAATATGATTAGATAATTCAGCATTTTGCAATTCATCACAGGCAGAGCGTGCCGTTTGTGTATCCATCAAGCTGTGCTGCTGGTATTTGGCCTCATGCACACGTCGTCTTATAATATCCAAACAGTGGTTCTTGGCAACACGGTATAACCATGCGGTTGATTGCTTTGTACCATTTTCTTTTGCTTGCCACAATTTCATAAAAGAATCTTGCACAACCTCTTCTGCCTCCAAGCTGTCTTTTAACATTTGGTAGCATACTGCATAGAGACCGTTCTGATTTTTATTTACCTGTAGGCGGAACCAAATGTTCATGTATGCCTTTTTTTCCTATTGTTTTAGGCTAATAACGTATATTATGTTACTTTGTTACAAAATACTTTAATTTTTTTATTCTATGCCAAATGTTACCATTAATTCTGATAAAGTTTTCCTATTCAAGCAATGGGAAAAGAACATATCTCAATTAAATCTAGAAAATGGCTCTATTATTATGATGCCAAAACCTCCAGGAGGCAATCAACTCAAAGCTTATGTAGAATTTTTAAAATCATTAGAAGTTGATTGTGTTGTTTCATTGTTACAACAAGCTGAAATTGAACAATTTTCACTGACTCAAGAAGGAGTTGAATGCCGTGAACAAAATATTGCATTTATTAACTTTCCAATTCAAGATCATTCTGTTCCTCAGTTTTTTTTACCCTTTAAACAACTCATTGAAAAATTATCAGAGGAGATAAAACAAGATAAAACAATAGCTATCCATTGCTATGCAGGCATTGGTCGAACAGGCATAACAGCAGCTTCATTATTAATCAAAAATGGGGTTCAAGTTGACTTAGCTCTGATGGAACTAAGCAAAACAAGGGGCTTAAGAGTCCCTGAGACATTAGAGCAAATTACTTGGTTACACCATCATAATGAGCAATTACAAGGAAACATCTTATGAATAGCAAATTACTTAGCATTACACTTATTTTTTTACTTATCATTGGGTGTGGGAAACCCACAGAAGTCAAACCGAACAATAAAACACTGCTGGCTCAGGCGTTGTATTTAAAAGATTTTGATTCGGCACAAAAACTGATGAACAATGTTAACCTTAATAAAAAAACCCGGAACCTTATCAAGGCAAATAAAGCTATGCAATTAGGAAGTGAGCCAGGTTTACAAAAAGAACTGCATACTTTACAGAAAATTTACTCGCAAATGAGCCCATCACATCAAGCGTTATACAATAAAATGCACCAATGGCTCTTATTAAAACAAATTTACCGCATAGAAATTGCACCACCTGTTCGTATTTTACAACGAAAAGAACTCTATCTTGCTCCCAGCAATATTAACTTCAACGTCTGTCAAACAACGCCTGCACGATGTGCAAGTGAGCAACGCGCCGAGCTCACAAAACTTATAACCCCAGAAGTCATAGCACAAGAACTAAAGAGAATGGCATTAAAAGATCCGTGTGCTAACTTATCGAACAGTTTAAAAGACAGTACATTTGCCAATCGCTGTTTAAACAGTAGTAAAGGTGATTTACGCATTGAGTTATTGCCCAAGCCTTTTTTAACGCAGTCAAAATGGTTACAGGTGATTTCTGATGAATAAAATATTAGCCTTCTTTCTGATTCTGTTTTTTCCTGTTTCTTATGCCTGTGAAAAAGGACAAGTCTATCCTGACAAGACCTTTCCTGAAGTCCAAATCAAAACATCCATGGGAGTTATTGTTGTTGAATTGGATCGAGATAGAGCGCCCATAACCGTTAATAATTTTTTAAAGTATGTAAAATCAGGTGCTTTTAAAAATACAATCTTTCATCGCGTGGAAAAAGATTTTGTTATCCAAGGAGGCGGGTATTTAAAAGATTTCAAAGAGGTTGTTTCTTGTGGCAAAATTTTCAATGAATCAGGCAATGGTTTAAAAAACACCAGAGGCACCATTGCTATGGCTCGCTACGATAATCCTCACTCTGCCACTTCTCAGTTTTATTTTAACCTAACCGATACACCTTCACTTGATCCCAATGCCAAAAATTGGGGTTATACTGTTTTCGGTGAAGTTGTTGAAGGCATGGATATTCTTGATGCGATTTCACAAGTCAGAGTGGGTTATAGCAAAAAAATTGATTCAGTAAACGTACCCATGGAACCAGTTATTATTTTAGATGTGAGTGTTAATTAGTTATTTTCAGCTTCTAAATCACTAATCCACTTATTGAGTGTAGCATTAGTGTAATTTTCTTGTTTAATAATGGCTTTAACCTCTTGGGTGATTTGTTTGGCTTCAGCGG
>JALWML010000348.1 GCA_027083915.1 Lysobacterales bacterium
TGAAGTGATGTTGAATCAATTGTTCAAACTCACACAGTTACAAACCGTATTTGGCATGAATATGGTGGCATTGGTTGATGGACAGCCAGAGTTGTTAACTTTACGCCAAATTATTAATGCTTTCTTAAAGCACAGACGTGAAGTGATTGTTCGTCGTACTTTGTTCTTATTGAAAAAGGCACGAGCTCGTGCTCATATTTTAGAAGGCTTAGCAGTAGCTCTGGCAAATATTGATGAGATTATTGCCTTAATTAAAGCCTCAGCCAACCCAAGTGAAGCACGTGAATCATTACTTGCAAAGCGTTGGAAGTCAGATTTAATCAAAACTATGTTAGCAGGTGATGCCAGTTTATGTCGCCCTGAAGATTTAGATGATGCTTATGGCATGTTTGATGATGGCTATCAGTTATCACCGATTCAAGCAAAAGCCATTCTAGATTTACAATTGCACCGTTTAACTGGTTTAGAGCAAGAGAAACTCACCAATGAATTTAAAGAAATTATTGTTAAAATTCAAGAGTTTATTGAAATTCTTACTAACCCAGATAGGTTGCTTGAAGTGGTTAGAGAAGAGTTAGAAGAAGTTAAGGAAAACTTTGGTGATGAACGTCGTTCAGTGATTATCGAACACCAAATGCACCTAACTATGGAAGACCTGATTACAGAAGAAGAGGTTGTTGTAACCTTATCTCATGCGGGTTATGCCAAGATGCAGCAATTGGATGTATACCAAGCACAGCGCCGCGGCGGTAAAGGTAAAACAGCCACCAAGATGAAAGATGAAGATTTTGTCGAACGTCTCTGGGTAACTAATACCCATGACACATTATTATGTTTCAGTGATAAAGCTAAATTGTATTGGCTCAAAGTTTATGAGTTGCCAATGGCATCTCGAACAGCCAAAGGTAAGCCATTAGTGAATTTATTACCACTTGAAAAAGACGAGCGAATTACTGCTATTTTACCCGTTCGTGATTACGATGAAGATAAGTTTATCTTCTTCTCAACTGCCATGGGTGTTGTTAAGAAATCACCGCTGCCATTGTTTAAAAACGTACGTGCAAATGGTGTAATTGGCTTAACACTGTTAGAAGGCGATCACTTGGTGAATGTTGAAATTACCGATGGCACAAAAGAAGTGCTATTATTCACAACAGGTGGTAAATGTGTAAGATTCGATGAATCAGGTATTCGCTCAATGGGTAGAACAGCCCGAGGTGTCCGTGGTATCCGACTTAAAGATGATCAAAAAGTGGTTTCTATGTTCGTAGCAGATGAAGGTAATGTACTTGTTTGTACCGAAAATGGTTACGGTAAGCAAACGCCATTGGAAGAATTTAGACTCATAAACCGCGGTGGACAAGGGGTAATAGCAATCCAATGTTCAGAACGCAATGGTAATGTTGTTGGTGCCTGTCAAGTTTCAGAAAAAGACGAAATAATGCTAATCAGCGATGGCGGAACGCTTGTTCGTACCAAAGCTAACGGCATCTCAACCGTCGGACGAAACACCCAAGGCGTCACCTTGATTCGTTTATCCAAGAAAGAAAAGCTTGTTAGTCTTGCTAAAATCGCCTATATGGAAGGTGATGACGAAGAAGAGTAACACAAAACCTCGTTCCCATGCTCCGCGTGGGAACGAATTTATATTTATAAACTCTGCGTAACTCTGCGGTTCTCCGCGAACCTCTGCGTTCCTTAGTTAATATTCCTTAGGAACAATATGACTCAATTAAAAAATGCCTATATTTGCGATGGAATTCGCACGCCTATCGGTCGATTTGGCGGATCACTTGCCACAATTCGCCCCGATGATATGCTCGCTCATGTTATCGAAACATTAATGCAACGTAACCCAAATTTAGATACCTCAGAAATAGAAGATGTCATCATAGGTTGTGCCAATCAAGCAGGTGAAGATAACCGCAATGTTGCACGTATGTCGTCATTAATTGCTGGATTACCAGTTAATGTGCCAGGTGTAACTCTCAATCGTTTATGCGCCTCAGGACTTGATGCTGTTGCCATGGCAGCCCGTAATATAACCACAGGTGAAGCTGATTTGATTATTGCTGGCGGTGTAGAATCCATGTCGCGAGCACCTTTTGTGCAACCCAAAGCATCATCTGCTTATTCACGCCACGCAGAAATATTCGATACAACAATAGGTTGGCGGTTCGTTAATCCCGTATTAAAAAATCAATACGGCATAGATTCCATGCCAGAAACAGCAGAAAATGTTGCCGAACAATTTAGCATTTCTCGACAAGACCAAGACTTATTTGCCTTTAATAGCCAAAATAAAACGGCGCAAGCACGTGATATTTTAGCTGAAGAAATCGCACCTGTAGAAATTCCACAACGCAAAGGTGAGGCATTAATTTTTTCCCAAGACGAACACCCAAGACAAACACCTTTGGATAAACTCGCAACACTCCGCACACCTTTTAAAAAAGTAGGTGGAACAGTCACTGCAGCCAATGCCTCCGGTGTCAATGACGGAGCATGTGCCTTAATCATTGCATCGGATGATACGGTTAAACAACATGGACTAAAACCACTAGCCCGAATAATTGGCAGTTGTGCCGTAGGAGTCGAGCCTAGAATTATGGGAATTGGACCAGTTCCTGCTACGCAAAAACTTTTGAAAAAACATAACCTTACCGTAGATGATTTAAGTGTAATCGAACTCAATGAAGCCTTTGCCGCACAATCCTTAGCTGTTCTTAGAGAACTCGGTATTGCCGATGATGATACACGCGTCAACCCAAATGGAGGAGCTATATCACTTGGTCATCCATTAGGCATGAGTGGCGCACGTCTAGCATTAACAGCCGCCAAACAACTGCAAAGAACAGGTGGAAAATACGCATTATGTACTTTATGTATTGGTGTTGGGCAGGGTATGGCGATGTTGCTTGAGAATAATTGTTAAAAATTTAGGCTCTTTGTGAAATCTAGTAAGCACTAAAAACCCGCCCTCAATCCCCCTTTGCAAAGGGGGAGGAACGAGTTTCAAATGGAATACATTTTTACTCCCTCCTTTGCAAAGGAGGGCTGGGGTGGATTTTTTTGAGTTATATCAAACACAGCACAAAACTTGAAAAGAAATTTACCATTCTCGCATTTTGAGAATAGCGTGTTATACTATGGGTAAATGGACAAAACAAAACCCAAAACTCACATAATATTTAGCCACGGAAAAGAAAGCGCCCCTTGGGGCAGTAAAATAACCCAAATGGTAGAACATGCGGGGTCACTTGGCAGCTACACAATTCATTCCATAGACTACCAAGATTTAACAACAGCAAAGCAAAGAATCGAAAGATTAGTCAATTACGCACAAGAGCTAAAAGGAGAAATAATCTTCGTTGGTTCAAGCATGGGCGGTTACGTATCAACTGTCGCATCCAACCAAATACCAATCACAGGCTTACTACTACTTGCTCCAGCCTTTTACCTCAAAGGTTACGAAGTCAAAGAACCAAACACTCCATGCAAAAACACTATAATTATTCATGGTTGGAATGACGACATAGTTCCCTATCAAAACAGCTTAAAATTTGCAAAACAACACAAAGCAAAGTTAGTTTTGGTAAATGATGGGCATCGTTTGAGTCAAAGCGAGAAGGAACTGAATCAAGAAATTGAGAATATTATTAAATCGACTAAGAAAAATGAGTAACCAACAAATTACAAAAATAAATAATAAAACCACCGTCTATATCAAATGAAATACTGAATTACCATGGTGTGTTTTATTTTTTTAAAACTCCGTCGGGTAGTTGGCTTTAGTCAACCTATCAACAGTGTTGACTAAAGCCAACTACCC
>JALWML010000349.1 GCA_027083915.1 Lysobacterales bacterium
GTCATTTAACATATTGTTGGTTAACGACCTTGATAACGGACCGTATATGTCTACGACAATCAATGTTGACCCAACTAAGTCGCAGATGGAAGCATTAATTGAAATTTATCGCATGATGCGTCCTGGCGAGCCGCCAACAGAAGATTCTTCAAAGGCATTATTTGAAGGTATGTTTTTCAATGCTGATAGGTATAACTTATCAGAAGTTGGTCGCATGAAATTTAACAAACGTTTAGGACGTGATGAAGTAACTGGTTCAAGTATCTTAAGTAATGAAGATATTGTTGATGTGATGAAAGAGTTAGTCAATATTAGAAATGGCCTTGGTGTTGTTGATGATATTGATCACTTGGGGAATCGTCGAGTACGTTCAGTTGGTGAGATGGCTGAAAATGTATTTAGAATTGGATTGGTTCGTGTGCAACGTGCTGTCAGAGAGCGTTTGACTGTTGCTGATTCAGAAGGTCTCTCGCCACAAGATTTGATTAATGCAAAACCAATTGCAGCTGCTGTTAAAGAATTTTTTGGTTCGAATCAGTTGTCTCAATTTATGGATCAAAACAATCCATTGTCAGAAATTACACATAAACGCCGTATTTCAGCTCTAGGACCTGGTGGTTTGACGCGTGAACGAGCTGGTTTTGAGGTTCGAGATGTGCACACAACCCATTATGGTAGATTGTGTCCGATTGAAACTCCAGAGGGGCCAAATATTGGATTGATTAATTCCTTGGCAGTTTATGCACAAACTAACTCTTATGGGTTTTTAGAAACTCCTTATCGCAAAGTTGTTGACGGAATTGTAACGGATGAAGTTGAATACTTATCGGCTATAGTTGAAGGAGAATTTCCTATCGCTCAAGCCAATGCTAATATCGACAGTAAAGGAAAATTACTTGATGAGTTTGTATTAAGTCGTCATTTCGGTGAGGTTACACTTACTCCTGCTGCTGACATCAAGTATATGGATGTTTCACCAAAGCAAATTGTCTCAGTAGCAGCTTCTTTGATTCCATTCTTAGAGCATGATGATGCGAATAGAGCATTGATGGGGTCAAACATGCAACGTCAGGCGGTGCCAACATTGATTGTTGATAAGCCTTTGGTTGGAACTGGTATGGAGAAAATGGTTTCTCGTGATTCAGGCGTTACTGCCATGGCAAGGAGACCTGGCGTTATAGAAATGGCTGATGCTTCACGAATCGTGATTCGTGTGGATGAAGAGCATATTGGTGAAAATGATCCAGGTGTTGATATTTATAATTTAACTAAATACACCCGTTCAAATCAAAATACATGTATTAACCAGAAGACATTGGTCAATATTGGCGATAGAGTTGATGTTGGAGATGTGCTTGCTGATGGTCCTTCTACAGATTTAGGAGAATTGTCATTAGGTCAAAATATGTTAATAGCCTTTATGCCCTGGAATGGATATAACTTTGAGGATTCAATTCTTATCTCTGAGAAGGTAGTTAAGGAAGATAGATTTACCACTATTCACATTGTTGAATTAACCTGTGTTGCTCGTGATACTAAGCTTGGAACCGAAGAGATTACTGCTGATATTCCAAACATCAGTGAAAGTGCATTAACAAAACTAGATGACTCTGGTATTGTTTATGTAGGTGCTGAAGTTGGTCCTGGTGATATTTTGGTTGGTAAAGTAACACCAAAAGGTGAAACACAATTAACACCTGAAGAGAAATTACTAAGAGCTATTTTTGGTGAAAAAGCTCTGGATGTTAAAGATACTTCTCTAAAAGTTTCAGGTAGTACCTTTGGAACAGTTATTGATGTACAGGTCTTTACTCGTGATGGAATCGAAAAGGGTAATCGTGCTGAGAAAATTGAACAGGAACAATTGGAGCAAGTCAGAAATGACATGAATGATCAATTTAGAATTATGCGTGGTGTAATTCAGCAACGTTTACATTCAATCTTAGTTGGTCAAAAAGTGGTCAAAGCTCCTGATTTAAGAAAGGGTACTATTATTACTGAAGAATATCTTAAACAGCTTGATGCTTCTCAGTGGTTTGATGTGAAAGTTGCAGATAGTGAAATTGCTGAGCAAATTGACTTAATGGCTGAGCAAATTGATCGTCAGCGTAAGATTTTTGATGAGAAATTTGAAGACAAAAAGCAAAAAATAACTTCTGGTGATGATTTAGCACCAGGTGTTTTAAAAATGGTTAAAGTTTATTTAGCTGTTAAACGCCGCATACAACCGGGCGATAAAATGGCTGGTCGTCATGGTAATAAAGGTGTTATTTCGATGGTTGTTCCAGAAGAAGATATGCCTTATGACAAGAATGGCCGTCCTGTTGATATTGTTTTGAATCCACTTGGTGTACCTTCTCGAATGAATATCGGACAGGTTCTTGAAGTTCATCTTGGCTGGGCTGCACGTGGTCTTGGAGACAAGATTACGGATATGATAGAGAAGAATCGTTCAGCTAATGAATTGCGGGAATTTTTATCTAAAGTCTATAACCTTGATGGAGATAGAGTTGATTTAGATAAATTTAGTGATGATGAAATATTTGAATTATCAAACAATCTTAAGGGTGGCATACCAATGGCAACGCCTGTATTTGATGGTGCTGAAGAGAAACACATAAAAGCATTGCTTGAATTGGCGGATTTACCAACAAGTGGTCAAGCTATTTTATACGATGGACGAACCGGCAAGCAGTTTGATAGACCAGTAACAACAGGTTATATGTACATGTTAAAACTTAATCACTTGGTTGATGACAAAATGCATGCGCGTTCTACAGGGCCTTACTCACTTGTAACGCAACAACCATTAGGTGGTAAAGCTCAATTTGGTGGTCAACGTTTTGGTGAGATGGAAGTATGGGCACTTGAAGCTTACGGGGCGGCATATACGCTACAAGAAATGTTGACGGTTAAATCCGATGATGTTGTGGGTAGAAATCAAACCTATAAGAATATCGTTGACGGTCGTCACGAGATTGTTGCAGGTATGCCTGAGTCCTTTAATGTACTTGTTAAAGAAGTGCGTTCATTGGGCTTAAATATTGAATTAGAAAACGAATAACTACAGGAAAAATAGGAGAAATACATGAAAGATTTACTAAAACTATTTAATCCACAAAAAGAAGTCCAAGACTTCGATGCGATTAAAGCAAGCCTAGCACAACCTGAGTTAATTCGTTCGTGGTCTTTTGGTGAGGTTAAAAAGCCTGAAACAATCAATTACAGAACGTTCAAACCAGAACGCGATGGTTTGTTTTGTTCTGCAATTTTTGGACCAATAAAAGATTATGAGTGCTTGTGTGGAAAGTACAAGCGCATGAAGCACCGTGGTGTTGTTTGTGAAAAATGTGGTACGGAAGTTACCTTGTCAAAGGTTAGACGTGAACGCATGGGACATATTGCTTTGGCAAGTCCAGTTGCTCATATATGGTTTTTAAAATCATTACCCTCTCGTATTGGTTTAATGCTAGAAATGACTTTACGTGAAATTGAAAGAATTCTTTATTTTGAATCTTTCGTTGTCACCGATCCTGGTATGACTGATTTAGAGAAGGGCTCATTGCTGACAGATGAGCAGTACACAGCTGCAATTGAATCATGGGGTGATGAGTTTACTGCTAAAATGGGCGCAGAAGCTATTTATGATTTACTTAAAGAAATTGACCTAAACAAACAGTTAATTCAATTTCATGAAGAAATCGAATCAACCCGCTCAGTAACAAAAATTAAGCGCTTGTCAAAACGAATCAAACTTTTTGATTCATTTGTCAAATCAGGAAACCGTCCTGAGCACATGATTATGACGGTATTACCAGTATTACCA
>JALWML010000350.1 GCA_027083915.1 Lysobacterales bacterium
GATAAATTATTGAATGAAAGTCAAAAAAATTATTTATTAGCAGAAATCTATACCGTGGATGGACAGTACGAAAAAGCAGAAAAACTGTACCAATCTGTTTGGGATAAAGATAAGTCTTTGTACGATGTCGCCATGAAATTGGCTTATGTTAAAAGCTTTTTATTCAGAAAGAATTTGTATGAGGCCTCTGAAAAAAACAACATTAATGCGCAAAAGAAACATCAAAAACTGCGAAATGACGCATTAAAAGAAATTAGGCTATACATTGACTATGCAAAATCAAGCCAAGTAGAACAAGTTGAAGCAAGCTTACCTAATGCCTTGTTGTTGTGGACTGAAAATAAAATTGAACAAGCAATAAAAGTTTTAGATAGGGTTATTGAACAAGAGGATTGGTTATTTGAGGCCTATCAAATGAAGGCGCAAATCTATTCGACGTTGGGAAACTACGCATATCAAAATAATGAGATAGATAAAACAAAAAATTATTTTGAACAAGCACGAAAAGTTTATCTTAAGGCTTTGGAGCGCGGACGCAGTTATCCTTATGCTTATAAAGGGTTATGCCAAATTGATTTTAATAATGTTATTTATGCAGTTCAAGGTAATAAAGAAGAACCTGCTAAAGCCTACCAAGAAGGGGTTAATGCCTGTCAGTCATTATTATTAGTAACTCCAAAAGATATAAAGGGCTACCATATGCTTACTAAAATCAACTATTGGTATGGGCAAGCGGTAATGGCAAAAGGCAATGATGCGAGTGATTATTTTGAACAAGCCAAAAAATATAATCAATATATATTGGATAATAAAGCTGACTTTAATGCTTACTATTCACAAGGGAACATTCTTATTCTCTCTGCACAAAATGCCATGAGTAAAGGAATAAACCCAATAACTGAAGCAGAGCAAGCTATAAAAGCCTATAAAAAAGTCCTTTCATTTAACAAAGGTTTTATTGCTTACATAAATGGCCAAAGTATTTTTTCATTAGTGGTTGAAATGAAATATTTTTACCAAGTTGGAGAAGATACACAACAGCTTTTGAACCGGGCAAAAGAATTTTACCAAGAAGTAGATTTATCTACGCTAGATTCGCGAACTGCTTATGAGTTGAAGCAATTAATGATTGATGCCTATATTGATCATAGCCAGTATTTACAATTAGCCCAATTAGACAATACAGATTTTTTAGCTAGTGCGCTAGCATTGTTGGAGATAAATTATCAGGCATCAGAGATGAATTCTGAGTCGTTGTATCGCTATGCTCATCTATTATTCTTACAAGCCAAACAAAATGGGTCAAGTATGCAATCAGCCAAAAAGACAATTGAGAAAGCTTTATCGGAACAATCGAAAAATGCTGAAATATATTACTTGGCTGGTCAGATTTACAAAGAGCACGTTTTGTATGAATTTAAACTCCATAAACAAGAAGTTAACTTGACTAAAGCCATTGATAGTTTAAATAAGAGTTTAGACATTAATCCAAATTCAACAGAGGCGATGATTGAATTAGCAAAAATTTATGAGTTGCAAGCTCGCTTTGAAAAGAATAATAAAAATGTAAAAGATATATTGAATTTAGCTTTAGAAATGGTCAAAAAAGCTTTATCTATCAATCCAAATAATGCTTTTGCTTATCACACTAGAGCACAAATTATATCATTAGGTATCGCTAAAAATATTTACCAACCAAAGCAAAGCAAAGAAGCTGATGCAGCAGAATATCAAGCGCAGAAAATAAACCCATACGTAAGTAATTTATAAAAAATCGGAATTATTCCACTTGTCACACTAGCTGTGCGAAAGTCTTTTCTAGAAAAATAAAAAAAACTTGTCCTATTAACCAAATAAGTGTCGTTACCTCAAGTAAGAGATTCTAATTGAGGTTTATGTATGAAAAAAATATGGTTAATTTTATTAATGATTGGTCAAGCAAGCTTTGCGCAAACGTCCCAAGGGACTTATTTTACTTATCAAGGTGAATTAATTAAGAATGGGACACCAGCCAACGGGCAGTTTGATTTCATTGTTAATATATTCGATGCTCAGACTGGGGGTACCCAACAAAATGGGCAAAACCTCCCGAATGTAACGGTGACAAATGGTTTGTTTAATTTGCAGGTTGACCTTGGAGACACTGTTTTTGCTGGTGACGAGCGCTGGTTAGAATTAACAATTGCAGATTTAGGGGGAGTCAATGCTGTTACACTCCCACAAAGACAATTGGTTACCAATGCACCTTATGCCATACAATCTCAGTTTGTCGGTGCAAATGGAGTCAATACCATATCCATCACCGATGGGGCAGTAACTTCAATAAAGATTGCCAATGGCACTATTACCGGTACAGATATTGCATTAGAAACCATTCAATCCAATAACATTAAAGATGGAACCCTCACAGGTTCTGATTTAGCCACATCAACCATTACTGCAGTTCAATTGGCCAATGGTGCTGTTACTTCAGCTAAAATTGCAGACAGTACTATTGTGACAGCTGATATTGACAGCACATCTATCCAAGAACGCGTAACAGGGGCTTGTGCTGCAGGCAGTAGTATTCGTGTTATTGCTCAAGATGGGACAGTCACATGTGAAACAGATGATACAGGTAGCACATTTGCGGGTTGGAGTTTAACAGGTAATGCCGGCACCAATCCTACTACAAATTTTATTGGTACAACAGATAGCCAGCCATTGGGATTTAGGGTTTCAAATAAGCAAGTTGTTCAATATGAATATGTTCCAGCAGGGTTATATCTTGAAAATTTAAACCTAAATATGGGTTTATTTAATACTATTGACACATTTGCAGGTAGCATAAATTCAGGTGCTCATATTATGGGTCAAAGCAATCAGATTAAAACGTTATCTGCCAATGGAAAGATTTATAATAGCTCAATAATTGGGGGGCAACACAACGGTATTCAGTCAAATACTAATTCAAGTAATGATTCTATCGTCCTTAGTGGTGCTATTAATAATATAGATGATTCGGATTATAGTATTATTGCTGGAGGAACTAATAACCAGCTTAATAATGCATCCTATTCTTTTGTAGCAGGTAAAGCAAATACAGTTACAAGTAATAATGCAGGTATTTTAGGAGGTATGTCTAATCAAATAGCTGCTGCACAATCCAGTATTGTTGGAGGTAATACTAACAAAATTACCGTTAACACAGCATTAGGTAGTTTTATAGGAGGAGGTTCAAATAATTTAATTGATGGAGCGACATCAATGAATAACTCCATTATAGGTGGCAATGCCAATAATATCATTTATGGCAACAATAATATTATTTCAGGTGGTGATACTAACAGAATAGGTTTTGGTGATGCTTCAGTTATTGCAGGTGGAGCAAATAATATTGCCAGTGCATCATGGTCTTCCATTCCTGGAGGGAAATCAAATATAGCTGGTGGTCAATACAGTTTCGCTGCTGGACAATTAGCCAAAGTCCGTGACACATTGGATGTTGGTGGCGGCGATACTAATGGAGATGAGGGAACTTTTATTTGGTCGCAAACAGGAGTCACTTCAACAGGACCCAATCAAGTTTTATTTGAAGCTCTTGGTGGTTTTGGTATCGGCACCAATGCTCCTGCTTCACCCTTACATGTGAAAGGACAAGGCACAACTTTTGGTACGGCAGTCAGTGAAGTGGTGATGGCTGTTGAACCAAAAACAACGACAGATGATGTCTCTTTAGCCATCAATAGATTAGCCAGTAATAAAGAAGCGGCTTTGCTATTTACTACCAACAAAACCCCTGACTTTGGAATTAGAAGTGTCAATGG
>JALWML010000351.1 GCA_027083915.1 Lysobacterales bacterium
TCAAAGTAGCAAAACATTTACGTCTTTCAGGTATGTAGTTGGCGTAGATTACTTACTATACCAACAACTTTATGCATTCCCACGTTGTCTTTACATACGCAGAGCGTGAGGAACGAGGAAAACCTCTGTGAACTTTGCGTCTCCTTCGCGCTCTCTGCGTTACTTAAAACAGCGAAGCTGTGTGGCGTAAGCCAAAAAAGTTTAAACTCACTCCAAAACCTCACAAACCACTTCAATTTTCTCCAACCTCGGCATTATCTTTTCACTAGCAAAACAGTTGCCTTCAGCATCTACCAACAGCACTTGGTCGAGTTGCATGGTTTGTGCGATTTTGTGCCAGTTGGCTTTGCCTGCGACTATCATGCCGGTGGCTGCGGCATCGGCTTTGGTGCCATTTTCTGCTATTATGGTGGCGGATACGATTTGGTCTACGCCTTTGCCTGTTTTGGAATCTATGATGTGGGCATATCTTTTGCCGTTGAATTGTTTGTAGCGTTCGTAATTGCCTGAGGTGAATACCGACTCGTCGCCTTGGACGGTGATAACGGCGAGTATGTCTTCAGAATTGGGTTTGCGAATAGCAACGCGCCAGTTTTTATCGCCTTTGCTGCCGATGCTTCGTAAATCTCCTCCTGCATTGACGATGGCGTTTTTGATGCCGTGTTTTTTGAGGATGTTGATGGCTTTGTCGATAGCGTAGCCTTTGGCAACTCCACCGTAATCCAACCAGATACGTGGATTGCTTGAGCTGATTTGGTTGTTGGTGATGGTGATATCTTGCATTGTTGGTAGCTGTGCTAAAAAATTATTTATTTTTGCATCGCTTGGCGGTGGTGTGGTGATGGGATAGGTGTCGGTGTGAAATCCCCATAAGTCAATAAGCTCTCCAATAGCTGGATTAAAATTACCTTGAGATTGCTGGGATAATTGTTTTGTTTCTTCAATAAACTGTGCTTCTTCTCCAGTGATGGGGAAGGGTTTTCCTGCGCGCATAGCCTTGTTCATTTCATTTAACCGACCTGCTTTCCAAGCGTGCCATTGACTGTGCATGCCGTTTAGGGCTTGTTCTACTTCGCTAAAAGCTTGGTTGACTAATACTTCATCGTGGTGCCATACGAGAACTTCAATGATGGTACCAAAGATGAAATATTGTTTTTGAATAAGTTTATCTTCAGGTTTTTCTTGTTGTTGGCAAGCCGAAAGCAAAAATACCAAAAGTAATAAAAAGGACTTAAACATCATTTTCTCTCACGGGTTTTTTTTGTAATTTACGTTGCAGGGTTCTACGGTGCATGCCGAGCTGTTCGGCAGCTTTGCTTATATTACCGTTGTTTTCAGCCAAAACTTTTTGTAAGTGCTCCCATTCTAAGCGCTTAACAGGCAAGGGTTTGCTTGGGATTTCAACTTCTAAATCCGCTTGATCTTGCACCAAGGCTTTTAAAATAGTGTCAACATCGGTGGGTTTGGTCAGGTATTGAATAACACCAAGCTTGATGGCTTCTACTGCGGTGGCAATACTGGCAAATCCAGTTAAGATAACAATATGAATATCTGGTTGTTTTTCCAACAACATTTGACACACCTTTAAACCCGAATCATTGCCTATGCGCAAATCCACTACAGCATATTCTGCCTGCCATTGCTGGATAATGTTTTGACTTTGTTTAAAGTCGAAGGCTTGTTTTGTTTTATAACCTCGATTTTCGAGAGCCGAGGATAAAACCTGGCAAAATATTTCATCATCATCGACAATTAAGATGCTTTTATTCATGTTCTGCCTACTTGAGTCAATGGTAATTGTATTTGCAATTGGGTGCCTTTTTTATCAGTTTTGAGTATTTCGATAGTTCCTAAAAATCGTTCAATTGTAGTCTTGGACAAGAATAAACCCAAGCCCATGCCAAACTCTTTTTCGGAAGTGGTTTTACTGCCAAATCCACGACTTAAGCCTTCACCATTATCGGCAATTAACAGTATTAATTTTTGCTCTTTAACTTCTGTGCTTATGATCACTTCGGTCGCTTGTGATTCCAGTGCATTGTTAATAATGTTGACCAAAGCCTGTACCAAAGTTTTGTCAATATGCAGCTTATCATCGTTTTTATGGTCGGTGTTTAGTTGTATTTTTTGTGAATCAGGATCAATTAAACGTGATTGCACTCGCCCCAAAAACTCATTAACCGTCACTACAAGACCGCTAACTGCTTGGGTTGTACCGGTAGAAGCGGTAATTTGTGTCAAGGATTCTTTACACCTGTAAATTTGGGACTCCATTATATTCAACATTTTATGGTGCTTCTCAATTGACTCATCACCGAGTAACTCTTTGATGATTATGTTGATAGTCGCAAGAGGTGTGCCCAATTCATGAGCAGACCCTGTTGCCAAGGTTGCCAAGGCTAAAATCTTTTCATTTTCCGCTTGTTTGGCATTAGCTTCTAGCAGCTGTTTTTCTTTGCGACGGATATTCTTTATCAATCCACTAATGACCCATGAAATCAGAACCGACAAGACGATAAAGCCAAGCCACATACCAATCAAGTGTTGACCAAAACTAGTGGAGTGGTCCATATTGTGGTTCATGCCAGCCATATCACCCGCCGACATAGAGACAGGTTTAAAAAATTTAATTAACAAAGTATAAGAAAGAACAGAATAACCCGTAATTATCCAAGTATATTTCTGTGCTAAAACCGTGGCGGAGAAAATAATAGGTACAATGAGAAACCAAGTAAATGGATTACTAGCTCCTCCTGTTAAGTAAAAAAAGAAGGATAGTTCGGTTACATCAATCAGTAAGTTAATAAAAATCTGTCTATCGGTGAAATCTGATCGAAAGAACCACGAAAACAGGTTCATGGCAAAATACAACCCAGTTAAGACCAAGACTTTTGATGGGTAATCAATATTCCAAATCGTGCTTGCCATCACCCACAAAAGGACTTGCCCAAGAATCAAAAAATTTCTAAGCCAAAAGAAGGTGTTTTGTTGTGAGTTTGTTGCCATTCGCCTATTTTAAACCACATTTTCAATTTTGTAACATTTGATGTCTTAAGGAGCTTCTAAAAAATAGAAAAAACTCAGTCTTTCAGCGATTTTCAATATCAAAGAAGATTATTGCAGGGTTAGTCATTCTATCTCAAAACAATCTGATGCTGAGATTGGGAATTGCTGAACGCCCCGTAGGGCCTGCCTTTAAGTATGTATCTGTTTCGGTAAAATTCTAAAGAATATGAATAACTATTCATTTCAAATTTTACCTCGCAGCTACACGCTTAAAGACAGGCTGAGAAATTCTCTATTTTTCAGAAGCTCCTTAGGTGCGACAATTTGTCGCATTTACTTAACCCTATTAAGACTTTATAGTGTTCGCAAATTAATAACATAACTTTGAGAAATGAAAAAAAATAAACTAGCTTTAAGCATCTTGTCCGCTTTAACAATTAATCAAGCGGTTTTAGCTGATGACAGAGATGTTGAAAAACTTGATAAGGTTGAAGTTGTTGAACAACAACAAAATCGAGAAATGACGGTGCAATTACTCCCCGAAAAAGCACAAAGCATTATTGACACACCAGATGTCTTAAAGAAAATGGCTGGTGCCAATGTTAATCGAAATGGTCCTTTAACGGGTTTGGCTCAATACCGTGGACTTTCAGGAAATCGTGTCAATATACAAGTTGATGGTTATAATATGCAAGAATCTTGCTCTAACTCCATGGATGCAGCCATGAGTCATGTGCCAGCAAGCATGGTTGATGCAGTTATTCTCAAACGCGGTATTGCTCCAGTTAGTACTGGTA
>JALWML010000352.1 GCA_027083915.1 Lysobacterales bacterium
GCACGTCAGGGCATATGATGAGTGGTATGATGCAAACATCATTAAGTGGCTATTTATTTGCAGCTGGCGTATTTGCTATTGCTGTTCCAGTAGCCATCATTGTGTTTAAGAAATAGGAGATTGTGATGAATTATACTAATATTATTTTAGCGCTTGTTGTTGGCGGCGTATTCGGAGCAGTTTTACATAAAGTTGGTGCAACCAACCCTAATAAAATTGTTGGATTTTTACGATTAACAGATTTGCATTTAGCAAAAGTTATCTTATTTGCTATTGGATTTTCTAGCCTTTTATTATTTATTTTGATGGCTGTCAATGTCATTCCTACTTCACATATTCATGTTAAATCAGCTTATGTTGGCGTTATCGTTGGAGGAGCAATATTTGGGATTGGTTTTGGTTTGGGTGGTTATTGCCCAGGAACCACTATTGCGGCTCTTGGGTCTGGTCGAAAAGACTCTTTGTTTATGATTCTAGGTGGACTCGTTGGTGCTTGGTTCTATGTTTTGATTTACGGTTGGTTACAAGAAAACATGGATTGGTTGTATACCAAGATTGCGGGTGGAAAAGTTTCACTTGCAGTGACAGGAAATGAATCTGTCCCAGCATTAATTGATAGTGTTAATGGCGCAGTAGTAGCTGGTATTATAGCGATATTATTTATGGCTGGTGCTTATATGTTACCGAATAAATTAAGAGATTAAGTTTTCTATTAGCATTTATTTTTGAGACCCTGAATATATTTTCAGGGTTTTTTTATGAGTTTAAAAATATCCTCTAACCACATTCGTGGATAATATAAATATACCCATCGTCTCGATTTAAGCACATAGCGTGATTGTACGTAGTATGTACTTTGAAATAGGTATTCGGATATGTATAGAATTTTTTCTTTAATACCATTAAGGTTTTTTAAGCGATATAAAAAATCTCCACCTTTAAGGTTTCTCGACTGAAGGTAGTTGCTTTGAAAGGTGAAAGGTCGATTATTTATTGGTTCAAATGTTATTAATTTTCCAAAAGTTGAATTTAAAACATGTAATGTCCCACCAACCAAGTCATAAAGATTATAACTCAATGCCAAATCAAGGCACTTATTGTGTTCATTAATGGAAAACCCGTTCCACATTAGAGCCAAATCGTAGAGCCAAATATGTTTTCTATCTTCAGGTCGATGAGCTTGAAAATGAAAACAGGCATAAATAAATGCATGTATGGAATCAAGAGTTTGGAATGAGAGGTCAGCGCTTGTAATTGTGGTGCTGTTTTTATAAATCTTTTCAAATTGAAAATAAGGATGAATTTCCGTTCGGTTACTAATTTGCCAATGTATATCAAAGACTGTATTTATTTTTTTATCATCATAAAAACTATTTTGATAACTAACAAATCGACCCTGACGTGAAGCGACTGCTTTATAGTTAAGCTGGTGCAGCAGTTTCTCAATGAGTTTATAGTCTTTTTTATCTATAAACACATCAATATCACTATGAGGTCGTAAAGATTGTTCTTTATAAAGTGTATAATTATAAGCAAATCCTTTAAATAGGATAAATTTTATATTGTATTGATTAAATAGTTCAACTAACTGTTTCGCTTTTGATTGCCAGTTCCTGTGTTTAGCTGTTTCAAGTAAGTTTGCTTTTTGAAGTTCTGTTGTGGGCTTCCAAAACGAGAAAATAGGAACAAGCCCTTGATTAATTACTGTTGATGTTTGGGTGAAATTTATTAGTTGTGCATCATTGGCAATAAATTGCATGACCAATGAATGCTCTTTAAACATCGTAATAATGGCGATACCAAGCGATAAATTTATCAATACCACTTTGTATAGGGGTGCTGGGCTTAAAACCGACATCCTTAATAAGTTTATCGACATCAGCTTGAGTATCTGGCACATCTCCTAGCTGTAAGGGCAATAATTCCATCTCTGCTTTCATTCCTAAAGCATTTTCAATAGCATGAATATAATCCATAAGTTTTACTGGATTATCATTGCCAATATTATAAACACGATAAGGGGCAGATGACTCGGCAGGACTTGCGGTTGAAAAATCATATTCTGGATTTGCTTTAGGTGGCTTATCTAGCACCCGAATAATCCCTTCAACAAT
The DNA here is from genome assembly GCA_027083915.1 of Lysobacterales bacterium. Classification (GTDB taxonomy): domain Bacteria; phylum Pseudomonadota; class Gammaproteobacteria; order Xanthomonadales; family Marinicellaceae; genus NORP309. The sequence goes on from JALWML010000352.1 coordinate 2,115, forward strand.
ATCATCAATATAAGTGAAATCGCGGGTGTGTTTCCCAAAATTAAAAACCTTAATGGGTTTTTTGGCTAAAATATTTTTGGTAAATAAAAATAAGGCCATATCAGGTCTTCCCCATGGACCATAAACAGTAAAAAAACGCAATCCAGTTGCAGGAAGATTATACAAGTGTGAGTAGCTATGCGCCATGAGTTCATTTGATTTCTTGGTTGCAGCATATAATGAAAGAGGGTGATCTACAGAGTCTTCAACTCGAAAAGGCAAGCTTTTGTTAGCACCATACACTGAGCTTGATGAAGCATATACCAAGTGTTGTATATTGTTGTGTCGACAAGCTTCAAGAACACTTAAAAAACCAGTTAAATTGCTGTTGAGATATGACCAAGGATTTTCGATAGAATAGCGGACACCAGCTTGAGCAGCAAGGTTGACAACTTTTTGTATTGCATGGTTAGTAAAAATTTCATTTATGGCATCTTTATCGGCAAGATCAACTTTATAATAGGTGAAGTTCTGGTGAGAAAGTTTTTCTAACCGTGCATGTTTTAAACTTACATCATAATAATCATTTAAATTATCGACACCAATTACAGTGTCTCCACGATCAAGGAGATATTCACAAACATGTGAACCTATAAAACCAGCGGCACCTGTTACTAATATAATCATTTATAATCTTTCATCCACAGAGTTTGATGGCAACATGCCTTTTATGTCAAATACAATACCACTAGTGTTGAGTGTATTGCGAATACCCTTCTCACCAAGTTGAATAAATTCTTTGTGAGAAACGGCTAGTAAAACAGCATCATAATAATTTTGTTTTAGCTCTTTTTGTAAGCAGATACCGAAAAATTGTTGTGCTTGTTTTTCATCTGCCCACGGATCAAAAACATCAACTTTCGCATGGCATTTTGAAAGTTCTTCGATAATTTCAATAACCCGAGTATTTCGTAAATCAGGGCAGTTTTCTTTAAATGTTAGGCCAAGAACAAGAACTTTAGCATTAACCACATGAATGCGACTTAAGGCCAATTTTTTTAAAAATCGATCAACAACATACTGACTCATGTTTTCATTAATTCTTCTTGCGGTGGTAATTAATTGAGGGTAATAACCGCTTTCTTGAGACTTATGAATTAAGTAATAGGGATCAACACCAATACAATGCCCGCCAACAAGACCTGGAGTAAAGGGTAAAAAGTTCCACTTTGTCGATGCCGTCTTAATGACCTCTAAGGTGTCAATACCCATGTGATTAAACATGACAGATAACTCATTCATAAAGGCAATATTCATATCCCTTTGGGTATTCTCTACCGCCTTTGCTGCTTCTGCTACTTTGATAGACGATGCCATAAAAACGCCTGCATCAATTATTTTTGTATACAGCTGATTAAGTGTTACTTCAGTTTTTTTATCAGAAGCTGCAACAACTTTGGTAATTGTTCTCAGAGTATGAACTTTATCTCCAGGATTTATCCGTTCAGGAGAATAACCAATAGTAAAATCTACGTTGAGTTTTAAACCACTAACGTCCTCTAAAATTTTGGCACAATATTCTTCGGTTGCTCCGGGAAATACTGTTGATTCATAAACGACAATATCGTCCTTTTTAAGAATACTGCCGATAGCATTAGAAGCACTTTCTAATGGTGATAATTCAGGTAGGTTGTTGGCA
>JALWML010000353.1 GCA_027083915.1 Lysobacterales bacterium
GTTGTTTTCTTTTTGGTAAGCCGTTAATTGTTCGAGGGTGTCACCTTTTAGTGTCTTAGTGATTATTGTAGAGTTTGAAAGCTGTAATGCTTCCTCTGCTTCTTGCACCAATTGTTCTGCCTGTTTGACATCATCAGAAACACTAACGACGTGCAACTCTAATGGTTCTTTGCATAAAGTGTCTTGCGCAATCATCACCAGTGCGCGTTTTGCTGTTGGGCTGCCGTTGTAGGCAAATAAGACTTTTTTAGTTTGGTGGTATTCTTTTTTGGCAATAAATACCGGCATATCGGTGGCTTTGATGGCTTGTTCAAGGTGATAACCCAAGCCTTTGTCATCGCCTTTGTGGTCTTTGCCTTTTGAACCTAGCATTAGCAAGGCTATTTCGTCTTTTAAATCTTCAACCGCTTCTGGCAGTGTGCCATGACGTAATTTTGCTACCACATTAGTAAGACCTGCATCAAGTACGGTTTGTTTAGCTGCATTTATCAGCTCTTTTCCCTTTGCCAATAACACTTTGCTTTGTTCGCGCTCTTCTTCGGATAATTCTTCTAGTAATTCGCGGCGAATATTAGGTGTTAAATTACCTTCGTGATGAGAATTTTCACTTTGGTGTGAATGTTCTATTGTGTGCAATAATTTAATCGGCAATTCATTTGACTTAGATAACCAAATAGCGTACTGAACCAAAGAGTCACTAATGGCTGAGCCATCTATTCCTACTAATATATATTTATCATTCATTTTATATTTCTCGTTAGTGACCTTGCATAAATTTTTCTATTTCTTCTGGATTGTCGTGTACGGCAAATTTATCCAACATCGTTTCACTGGCACTGTTTAATCCAATTATCTTCACATCTGCCCCTTCTCGACGTAGCTTTATCACCACTTTATCTAAGGCAGAGACCGCTGTAATATCATAAAAGTGCGCACGTTTTACATTGATAACAATATTTTCAACGGCTTCTTTAAAATCAAAGTAACTGATGAATTTATCTGAAGAATTAAAAAATACTTGCCCAACCACATGGTAAGTACGCGTATCTGATGCCTCATCGTAGTCCGATTTTACGTACATAAACTGTGAAAGTTTCTGTGCCATAAATAACGAGCCAATCAATATACCTGTAAACACACCAAAAGCTAAATTATGTGTCCATACTACCACAATAACCGTAGCTATCATCACGGCACTGGCACTTTTGGGATTGGTTTTTAACTCTTTAACCGATGCCCAACTAAAGGTACCAATCGATACCATTATCATAACGGCAACCAAAGCTGCCATGGGAACAATTTTTAATATATCACTTAAAAACACGACCAATATCAATAAAAATACACCTGCAACCAAGGTAGATAATCGACCTCGACCACCCGATTTGACATTGATGATGGATTGTCCAATCATGGCACAACCTGCCATACCGCCGATAAGTCCTGATGCTATGTTGGCTAAACCCTGTCCTTTACACTCGCGCTTTTTATCGCTATCGGTGTCTGTGAGTTCGTCAATCACATTGGCTGTCATTAAAGACTCAAGCAACCCAACAATAGCAATGGAAACCGAATAAGGGAAGATAATGGATAAGGTTTCAAAATTGAATGGAATTTGTGGGAGTAAAAAAACCGGTAAAGTATCAGGTAAATTTCCCATATCGCTGACCGTGTGAATATCAATACCCTGTCCAAAAAAGTAAACAATTAAGGTCAGTGTAATGATGTTAACCAGTGGTGATGGCAAAATTTTGCCAACAACAGGAACATAAGGAAACAGGTAAATAATGCCTAGACCCAAGGCAACAAGTGCGTAAACTTGCCAAACCATACCTGTCAGCTCTGGCAATTGTGCCATAAAGATTAAGATTGCCAGTGCATTTAAGAAACCAGTCATCACCGATTTAGAGACAAAGCTCATGAATTTATGCAAATTCAGGTAGCCCGCAATAATCTGTAGAACACCTGCCAAAACCGTAGCTGCTAACAAATAATCCAAACCATGGTCTTTAACTAAAGTCACCATTAACAATGCAGTGGCAGCAGTAGCAGCCGAAATCATACCTGCTCGGCCTCCAACAAAAGCAATCATTACCGCAATGGCAAAGGAAGCATATAAACCCACTTTTGGATCAACACCCGCAATAACCGAGAAGGCAATTGCTTCTGGAATAAGTGCCAATGCCACAACAATGCCAGCAAGGATATCGCCTTTGATATTACCAAACCAGTCACCTTTAGGAGAAAATAACATCACTAATTTTCCGAATTATTAATAAAGGTGCGCTTTATAGCATAAATTATAATAGCTGGATAGCTTAAGGACTTTTTAAATACTTTGTTGATATAAAAACGTGTTTTTACCTGTTTCTTTGAGCCCTAATAAGTAAAACAAATAAAATTATTGGCATACGTCGTTATTCGTACTAATATATTAACGTATTCAAGAAAGCATCCACGACCATTGAGCTTGGTTATTGCATCTCCCCCCCTTGAATATCTTGGATTTTGTTAAGTTAAGTCTAAAATTACTCACTAATCAACCAAGCTCAATGTTTTTTACCCAAAGATTTCACCCAAATCCTACTCCATCATTCCCCCTTTTGAGTTGATAATTTGTTAAATTAACTATTTTTTATTAATTGTTCGACTTGTAATATTAACATCTGCTAATATTCAAGAGTCTTATTTTTAAAGGGTTTTAGCGTTGAAAATAAGATTTAACTGGAGGTTATTTACTTTCACAATCATTTTATAAACAATTTTAGAGAATTATTATGAGCGCCCAAGACATATTAGATTTAATTAAAGAAGAGAATGTTGAATTTGTAGATCTGAGATTTTGCGATACTTTAGGTAAAGAACAACATGTTTCTGTTCCTGTTAGTGCGGTAGATGAAGATTTATTTGAAGAAGGAAAAATGTTTGATGGCTCATCAATTGCAGGTTGGAAAACCATCAACGCATCTGACATGGTTTTAATGCCAGATACAGACACAGCATTTTTAGACCCTTTTACATCAAGACCAACTTTAATTATTCGTTGTGATATTTTAGAACCAAATACCATGCAGGGTTACAACCGTGATCCCCGCTCTTTAGCAAAAAGAGCCGAAGCATTTATTCAATCCAGTGGATTAGCTGATACGGCATTTTTCGGACCAGAACCTGAATTTTTTGTCTTTGATGGTGTACGTTGGAAAACAGACATGCAAAACATGTCTTACCAAATTGATTCACAAGAAGGCGCATGGGATTCTTATGCTAGCACTGACAACAATTCTGGTCATCGTCCCGGAATTAAAGGGGGTTACTTTCCAGTTCCTCCAGTGGATTCTTTAAATGAACTACGTGCAACCATTTGTAATGTACTTGAGGGTATTGGTGTTCCTGTAGAAGTTCACCACCATGAAGTGGCAACAGCTGGTCAGTGTGAAATAGGGGTGAAATTCAATACTTTATTGAAAAAAGCCGATGAAACATTAATGACTAAATACGTCATTCACAATGTCGCACATGAATACGGTCATACAGCTACCTTTATGGCAAAACCAATTGTTGGCGATAACGGCAGTGGACAACACGTGCATCAATCACTCATGAAAGATGGTGTTAACCTGTTTTCTGGTGAAGGTTATGGCGGTTTATCTGAAACAGCCTTGTATTATATTGGCGGCATTATCAAACATGCCCGTGCGATTAACGCCTTTTCAAATGCAGCAACCAACAGTTATAAGCGTTTAGTTCCAGGTTTTGAAGCACCTGTAATGCTTGCCTACTC
>JALWML010000354.1 GCA_027083915.1 Lysobacterales bacterium
TATCAATGTCATGCGATATGTTGTATAAAAAAGCTAAACGCTGTGAAATAATTTCTGGATTGGGTGAAAAAACATCATAAGGCAGGGTATCCCACGCAGGGAAATGGAATATTCTATCTTTTAAATCAGGAGCACAAAGTTGTAATTCTTCTTCTAAAACAATACTTTCGTGTGCTGATTCGGTTAAAACTAAATTTAATCCGGTATTGTTTTTTGTCAGTTCTGCTAATAATAAAGGCAAAGCAAGCCCTTTGACGCCTTTAAACTTAAGAGTGTCTTTATTAGTTAGCTTGGCAATAGACTTAAATAGCATAGATGAAGCAAAAATCTGTGTTTTCAAAGAAGTGGGATTTTAGCATAATTTATTAATCCAGCTTGGTATAATGTGACAAGCTTATGCTTTTAACACACCAATCTCGATTAAGCGTTGAGTCAAAAAGTCCTTGGCTAAGATGTCTTCGTATTTTTTGCCACTTCCGATACAGGATTGGATGCATTTTAATTCAGCATTGGCGTGTGGGTGGCAGAAAAAGGGCATGGAATATCGTTCCTTAGTGCTGTGATCTGGATTGACCACACGGTGAGTTGTTGCGGGTATGACTTCATTGGTAATGCGTGAAAGCATATCGCCAGAATCTACCACAATTTGATTGGGAAGACTTGGGACAGCCAACCATTGACCGTCTCGGTCTAACAGTTCAAGACCGCCATCTGTTGCCCCAACAAGTAAGGTGATAAGATTGATGTCTTCATGTGCTCCAGCGCGGATAGAGTCTTTTTCAGTGAATTCTTTGAGTGGTGGGTAATGAATTGTACGCAAGATGGAATTGCCATCTTTTGTCATGTCTTGAAAATAAGTCTGAGGAACATTCAATGAATGAGAAAGAGAGTGAAATAAACTGGTCGCTACAGCATCTAATTGATTATAAACTGCAAGTCCGACTTCTTTAAATTCAGGTATTTCTTGTTCTGGCCAGACATTATTTGGATAAAGGCTGGAGGTAGTATAAGGACTATCTGATTCTAATTCTCGACCAATATGCCAAAATTCTTTTAAGTCAGGATGTTTGCTATTTTTTGCATGTTCAACTAAACGAGGAACATAACCTCTTTGTCCACCATTATTGCAAAAATATTTCATTTTTAAATCTAATGGCAAAGCAAAAAACTCTTTGAATTTATCATAAGCATCTTCAACTAAATCAAAAGAGAAATTATAGGGATTCAAAACGACAAAACCATACTCCACCAAGCCATTGTAAAAATCATCAATAAACCGTTGTTTCTCTAAGTTTGTGCCTTTGATAAGGTCAATGTGATTGAGTTCAGGTACTTTTCTGATTGCATCGTTCATACTAAAATGCCCATAATTAAATTTATGGGCATTTTACCGATTTGATACTTGAGTTAAAGCATTGATTAAGCTTTTGTTAGAGTTTTTTCAATATAGGCATCAATTTGTTGTTCAAGCATTGTTAATGGAAGGGATCCATTTTCTAAAACCGCTTTATGAAACTGTCTTATATCAAACTTATCACCAAGCTCGTTTTGGGCTTTTTCACGTAGTTCTAATATTTTTATCATCCCAACTTTATAGGCTAATGCTTGTCCGGGCCAAACGATGTAGCGTTCGATTTCACTTTCTACATCACTATCAGCAAAGCCTGTGGTTTCACTCATGTATTTTATGGCTTGTTCTCGTGTCCATTTTTTATGGTGAATGCCAGTATCAACAACTAATCGAACAGCACGCAATAATTCTGCTTGTAAACGTCCTATATTGGTAAAAGGGTCCTGTTCAAATCCAGCTTCCCAAGCGAGCCTTTCTGCATACAGTGCCCAACCTTCGATATAACTTGTTGAGCCCATGAAACTTCTAAACATCGGCAACCCTTCCAGTTCGTTTTGAATGGCTAGTTGGAAATGATGTCCTGGAATAGCTTCGTGGTAGGCGAGGGTGTTCATGGCAAACTTTGGAGTAGCACTTAAATCATACAAGTTGGCGTAAAATCGTCCAGGTCTAGAGCCATCCATTGAAGGGCTTTCATAATAGCCACCTGCGGCAGTTTTTTCTTTGTATTTTGGCACGGGTTTTACCTCTACTTTGCCTTTGGGTAGTATGGCAAAATATTCAGGCATTTTTGCATCAATTTCATCAATAATCGTTTGATAATCGGCAATAACTTGTTGCCTTCCTTCGTCTGAATCATCGTAGAGGAAACGAGGGTCTTTACTCATGTCATTGAGAATTTTGCCAATTGGATTTAATTCGGTTTCATAACCTTGCTCTTTTAAAAGTGTCTTGATTTCAGCAACTATTCTATCCACTTCACGTAAGCCTAAGTTATGTAAATATTCTGCAGTATAATTTGTCGTTGTTGATGCTTTTATTTGATGTTGGTAATATTCATCGCCATTGGGAAATTTCCAAACACCAGCGTTTGAGTCAGCTTTGGTGAGTAAATCTTCATAGAAAGCTATCATGCGATCATAGGCGGGTTGTACCACTTCAAGCATTTGTTTTTTCATGTCTTGTTGCAGTTTCGTTTTGGTTTGTAGATCTATTTCTTCAAGTTTATCTACTTTAGCCATAAAGTCTTTTACAAATTCATTGTCTTGCAAATCAGGATCTCGAATATTGTGCATATTCACTAACATTTTTTTAATAATGAAATCTGGTGGAATAACACCATTATCTTGTTCGATTTTTACTTGAATTAAGGTGTTGTCAAAGGAAGTGCCTATTTGGGATAAACGTGAAATATAATCTTCTGCATCACTCTGGTCTTCAATTTTGTGAATGTTTTTCATGAAACTAATAATGCCCATATAGTTACCGCCCTTTTGCGATTGACTATAGCCATAGTTTTCATACTGTATATCTTCCATTTGTCCTCGTAAAAAGTCGTCAAGGACATCATATGAAATTAAATCCTGCCCAGAATAGTCATCTCTATCGTAGCGTTTAAACATGGCATAATCTTTTTTCAATAGTTCTAAGCTTTCATCATTGGCTTGTTGAGAATTATCATCGAGTTGATCATAATGCCATAGTTTTGATCCCATTCCTGCGACCATTTGTGGACTTTTCATGGCAAATTCTACAAATATTTTTGTATAAAAGTGATTGATTGAAAAAGGTTTAAACCATAATAAATTGATAATAAATATTGTCAGCAGAATTAGAAGAAGCAAAAGGCCACGTTTGGTGAATTTCCAGATAGATGATTTCATTTGTGTTTTCTCATTTTTAAACCACACCCATTATGAATGTGGTTAAGGTTAGTTTCAATAGGTTAAAAGTACTGAATTTGATGAGTAAACGAATTTAAAAGAGAAAAGTTACAAATGGAAAACTCTAATCAAATGTTAAAATGATATGCATAGGTACTGTAAAATCAATACTCTGCAGTTTTTCAATGTTTTTTAGTGTGGTTATGCCTTGTTCCAAGCCAAACATATCGGCATTTACTATCAATGGTTTATGTAAAGTGATGGTTTTTTTTCCATTTTGTTCAAAAACCATAAACTCAGCATTTAATATACCAGAGACACCATGCATATCAACATCAAATGTTATGTTATGAACACCTTGGGTTAAATCTTCAGGTTTTAGTTGTGTATGAATATCTGCAGTTGGATATAGATTTGTTTCAAATAAATGTTTTTTTATGCGTTCATTGCGAATAGGAATATTTGTTTCTAATGATGTCATATCCAGTTCAATAGATAGGTAATTGGCTTTATTAATAC
>JALWML010000355.1 GCA_027083915.1 Lysobacterales bacterium
TACGTGATGAGGGTGTTTCAAAAGACCAACCTCAAATCGAGACGGATATTAATGCAACTGAAGTGATTATGTCTTTAGCTCCTGAGACCAATGGTCAAGTGGCAGTTAAAGCGTGGGAAGCCTTAGGTAAATTTACTGGACGTGACCATACACATCTAGCGAAGCCTAAAGAAGATGAAAAGATTCGCTTCCATGATATTCAAGCCCAACCTCGTAAGATTATTTCTTCGCCTACGTGGTCAGGACTTGAGGACGAGCATGTCAGTTATAATGCCTGTTACACCAATGTGCATGAATTGATTCCTTGGAGAACTTTAACAGGTAGACAGCATTTCTACCAAGATCACAAATGGTTACGTGATTTTGGAGAGGCATTATGTGTTTATAAGCCACCTGTCAATACTAAAACTATTGCACCAATAAAAGGTCAAAAACCTAACGGTAATAAAGAAGTGGTCTTGAACTGGATTACACCGCATCAAAAATGGGGTATTCACTCAACTTATTCAGAAAATTTATTGATGTTAACACTCTCTCGTGGCGGTCCAATTGTTTGGATATCAGAAATTGACGCTAAGAAGATGGATGTTGAGGATAATGATTGGATTGAATTGTATAACGTTAACGGCACAATTGCAGCACGTGCGGTAGTTTCCCAACGTGTACCTGAAGGCATGAGTATGATGTATCATGCCCAGGAGAAAATCATAAACACACCAACAACGGAAACTTCAGGTTTCCGTGGCGGTATCCATAATTCGGTAACAAGAGCGGTGATTAAACCAACACATATGGTTGGTGGTTATGCACAATTATCCTACGGATTTAACTATTATGGAACCGTTGGTTCAAACCGTGATGAATTTGTAGTGGTCAGAAAAATGAGCAAAATAGATTGGAAAAATGAATCAGAGCCAGAAAATACACGTATCGGAGGTGCAAAATGAAGATTAGAGCACAAATAGGTAAAGTCCTAAACTTAGATAAATGTATTGGCTGTCATACTTGTTCGGTGACTTGTAAAAATGTTTGGACCTCTCGTGAAGGGGTTGAATACGCATGGTTTAATAATGTTGAATCAAAACCAGGTATTGGTTTTCCTGATGATTGGGAAAACCAAGCACGCTGGAATGGTGGCTGGCAACGCACAAACAGTGGCAAGATTATACCAAAAATGGGTGGCAAGCTTAAACTATTAAGCAAAATATTTGCCAACCCAGATTTGCCACAAATTGATGATTATTACGAGCCATTTACCTTTGATTATGCCCATTTGCAAAATGCACCAGAACTTCCTACTCCACCAACAGCCAGAGCACATTCTGCTATTACCGGTGAGATTATGGAAAAGGTCAACAAAGGGCCAAACTGGGAAGAAATCTTGGGTGGCGAATTTTCTAAACGTTCAAAAGATTACAACTTCAAAGACATAGAAAAAGAAATCTATGGTAAATTTGAAGAAACATTCATGATGTATCTTCCTCGATTATGTGAACATTGTTTAAATCCATCGTGTGTGGCAACTTGCCCATCCGGTGCGATTTACAAGCGTGAAGAAGACGGTATCGTACTTATCGACCAAGACAAATGCCGTGGTTGGAGAATGTGTGTTTCGGGTTGCCCTTACAAGAAAATTTACTTCAACTGGGAATCAGGCAAGTCAGAAAAATGTACTTTCTGTTACCCACGTATTGAAGCAGGTGAGCCAACAGTCTGTTCTGAAACATGTGTAGGACGTATTCGTTATCTTGGTGTTATGTTATATGATGCTGATAAGATACTGGAAGCTGCTAGCGTCGAAAACGAGCAAGATTTGTACCAAGCACAGCTTGATTTGTTCCTTGATCCAAATGATCCAGAAGTACAAAAACAAGCCCTAAAAGATGGCGTGCCATTATCTTGGATAGAAGCAGCTAAAGACTCGCCTGTCTACAAAATGGCGATGGAATGGAAAGTGGCATTACCACTTCATCCAGAATACCGTACGCTACCAATGGTTTGGTATATGCCACCTTTATCGCCAATTAAAACAGCGATGCAAAAAGGTGAAATCCAATCCGATGGCATGTTCCCTAAATTTGACGAATTACGTATTCCAGTTAAATACTTGGCAAACATGTTAACAGCTGGCGAAGAAAAACCTGTTGAAGAAGCCCTCAAACGTATGATTGTTCTGCGTGAGTTTATGCGTAAGAAAACCGTAGAAGGCGTAACCGATTTGGAAATGCTGGAAGAAAACGGCGCAAATGAATTTATGATGGAAGACATGTACCGCATTATCGCATTGGCAAATTACGAAGACAGATTCGTAATTCCGACCAATCACCGCGAGTATGCAGGTGCAACACCATTTGATAATGAAATTGCCTCAGAAAACAAAGGCTCTTGTGGCTTTAGTTTTGGTAATGGTTGTCATGGCGGTAGTGGGGAAGGCATTAAACTTAATATCTTTGATACCAGCAAGCAAAGCAATACAATTACCAGTGGTAATGTCCGTGGACAAGGTTCAAACGAGCTTAACAAGCTAGGAGATGAATAACATGAAAACATTTAAAGTGTTAAGCGTGTTACTATCCTATCCACAAGCTGATTGGATTGAACACTGCGATGAGTTGGAGCAGGTTTTGTATGATGAGAAATTGCTCTCAAAGCAAAAGCTAAAGGGGTTAAGTGAGTTAATTAAACGCCTGCAAACATCTGACTTAATCGAATTGCAAGAAAGATACGTCGCGACATTTGACCGCGGCGCATCGCATTCTTTGCATTTGTTTGAGCATATTCACGGCGAATCGCGTGACAGAGGTCAGGCAATGATTGATTTGCTTGAAATGTATAATGCTAATGGTTTGGATGTAGGTACATCAGATTTGCCTGATTATTTACCTGTATTTCTTGAGTTTTTATCAACACAAAATATCAAAGTGGCAGCCCATTTTTTGGGTGAAACACAAAAGGTATTAATGTTGATACGCGAAAGACTTGCCAAAAAAGACCTTGATTATAAGCATGTATTTGCGGCTTTAATTGAAGTAGCTGATGGTAAAGTTAATCGTAAAGAGATTAAACAAATCGTTGCAGCAGAAAAAGAAGAATCCTTCGTTGATGTTGATGCTGATTGGGTAGAACCTGAAGCTTTTGGTAAGAATTTATTCAAATCAAAAGATTATTTGCATCAAAAAATTGCGATGAATATTCACTCATCTAATCCACATTCACAACCAGATTCGGTTAATTCAGTACAAGGGGAGCATTAAAATGAACGAATTTTTATTTGGAATATATCCTTACATTGCTGCCACAGTGTTTTTACTTGGAAGCTTATTTCGTTACGATAGAGATCAATACACGTGGAAAGCCTCATCCAGCCAATTGTTAAGCACAAAAGGCATGCGTATCGGTTCAAATTTATTTCATGTGGGCATCATTCTTTTGTTCTTTGGACATTTAGTTGGTTTATTAACACCACACAGTGTCTATGAACATTTTATCAGTGCAGAAAATAAGCAAATAATGGCAATGACAGCTGGTGGAATTTTCGGAACCCTATGCTTTATTGGCATGGTTATCCTTATTCACAGACGTTTAACCAATCCAAGAATCAGAGCAACAACAAAGTTCTCTGATATCTTCATCCTATTATTGTTGTTCGTGCAATTATGTCTTGGTTTATTAACCTTGCCAGCATCCGCACAACACATGGATGGTTCATCAATGATAGCTTTAGCCAAT
>JALWML010000356.1:0-338 GCA_027083915.1 Lysobacterales bacterium
TATTCACGAAGATTTTGAAGGTTCTAGAAAAACTGGATATTTTGATAAATAAATACGTTTAGCAGCAAAATATGCATCTGAACTTTGTTCGAAATATTGTTCTAAATATTTCATTCTCAATGATTAGTCATTGTAGAAAACACGATAAAATGTTAAGATTAAACAACTAAACTTTACTCGTTAGCACAAATAAAGTGTATTTTTGCTAGCTTCAATCGTTATGTCGCCAACTATTAAAACATCACGTCGAGACTTTTTTAATGACATTTTCTCAGAAAAAAATGAGTCATTACTTAATCCATTCAAGCATTTATCCAAACAATTAGCCTCATCCCTAC
>JALWML010000356.1:348-3713 GCA_027083915.1 Lysobacterales bacterium
GATTATGTGCGAATCAAATCAATAGGTATAGAAAATTATTTAGAAGAACAACTAGACTACCAAAGCATTGATAACTCAGAACTTGATGAAATTTTAGATATTGTTTACCCCTTGGTCAACTCTAGTCTCAATGAAATATTGAACTATATTGAAGAAGGCAATCAAATGGATGAAGACCGTGAGAGTGATGGCGCCATTCAATTGATTTCTGCCACGATGATGCGACAACTGTACAGTAAACACCAATTATTTGAAGTCATGGTAGAATTTTGGAACAATCATTTTAATGTGGATATCGCTAAAGGATTAGATTTAATTCTTAAGGTTTTTGAAGATAGACATGTTATGCGTTCTCATGCTTTATCTAGTTTTGGAGAAATCTTACACGCTGATGCGAAAAGCGCTGCCATGATGTATTATCTCGATAACTACACCAACACCAAATCAGGGCCCAATGAGAATTATGCCCGCGAATTACTTGAATTACATACCTTGGGTGTCGATAAAGGCTATACCGAAAATGATGTAAAAGAAGTTGCTAGGTGCTTCACTGGATGGAGCATAGGCATTAATGAAAGTGATTATTTTGAGTTTTACCAAGAAAATCATGATTTTGGCAGTAAGCTAGTTTTGGGTCAAGAAATTAATAATAGTGACGGCATACGAGACGGCGAACAAGTCCTAGATTATCTTGCCGCTAGCAGTACTACAGCCAGCTTTATCTCACAAAAATTAGTCAGAAGATTTGCATCAGACCAACCCAATGAAAATTTGGTCAAAAAGGTAGCTAAATCCTATTTAGCAACTGATGGTGACATTAAAGAAATGCTGCGCACTCTCTTTCACTCGCCTGAGTTTCTAGCTTCTGTTGATGATAAATATAAAAGACCAATAGAGTTTGTCACATCTGTTGCGCGAACTTTGGATATTGAAACAGCACAATCGACAATTGAACAAAAATTTAATCCCTTATATATTTTATTCAAAGAATATCAAGATAGTGGACAAGTGCCGTTTTTATGGTCTCCACCTACGGGTTATCCTGATATTGCGGGATATTGGCAAACAATAAGTGCGATGTTACAAAGGATAAACTTAACAAACGGAATTGCCTTAGGTGACATTGAAGTTGTATCAGAAGAAGGTCAAGCGCTTTATTCTCAACTCATAGACTATGATTTATCCGCCATTATTCAAGATGCTCAAACAGCTGAAGAAATTGTCACCATGTTAGAAAACACTTTATTGTATCGAGAACTGATAGTCGATGATAAACAATTATTAATTGAGTTCCTTGAAAGTGATGGATCAAATATTTCCGAACAACGCATTAGAGCGGTTATTGGTATTATCCTGTCTTCAACTTACTTTCAACTGAGATAAGAGACCTTACTTATGAAGAAAAGCAGAAGAAAGTTTATTAAAGATTCAGCAACAATAACTGGTGGTTTAATCCTTGCTAGTCAGAGCAGCCTGGCATCTGATCAAGTTAAAAGTGCTCAAACAACTGCTAAAGACATTGTTATCTGTATTTTCCAACGAGGTGCTGCCGATGGCTTGCATTCTGTGGTACCACATGGAGACAGTGATTATTTTGCTCACCGACAAAGAACTGCTGTCAATAACAGTATTGATTTAGATGGTTTTTTTGGTTTAAATCCAGATTTATCCCCATTAAAACAGATATGGGATGAAGGTGATTTAGCCATTATTCATGCCGTTGGTTCACCTGATGAATCACGATCACATTTTGATGCGCAAGATGCCATGGAATATGCGGATTTTAATAAAAACATTAACCGAACTGGTTGGCTATCTAAGTATTTAACTGAAACACAAAATAGTAATGACTCTGTTTTTAGAGCCGTTTCTTTGAATGGTTCCGTACCTAAATCAATAAAAGGCGAAATTGAAGCGTTAACTGTATCAGGTTTAAAAAACTTTGATGTGGTCACACATGAGAACCTTTACGTTGATACACGAACAACTTTGGACTCAATGTTTTCCAATGACGAGTTTTTTTCTGACTCAAGTAATGTATTATTTTCCGCCATTGATACCTTACAAAACATTAACCCAGATGATTATCCTGTTGATAATAATGCCGAATACCAAAATAATGAATTTGCAAAAAAACTAAAAACAATTAGCACCATGATAAAAGCTGATTTAGGCGTAGAAATAGCTTGTATAGATTTTGGTGGTTGGGATCATCACAATGATTTAGTCGAAAGCTTTAAATTGCCCGCTCAAGCCTTCGCCAACGGATTACTAGCCTTTTATCAAGACATGGGCGAACGAATGCAAAACATTAGTATATTGTGCATGACAGAATTTGGACGAAGAGTGGCTGATAATGCGTCAAATGGCACTGATCACGGCCATGCAAGTGTTATGTACGCTATTGGAAAGCAAGTTAATGGTGCACAAGTTTACACCGACTGGCCCGGATTAGCAGAAAACAATCTTAATCGTGGCGATTTAGAAGTCACAACAGATTTTCGAGAAATATTCTCAGAGCTATTAGTTAAACGATTAAAATATCAAGGCGATCTCTCCTCGATAATTCCCGAATTTGCTTATCAAGGTGGCATTGATCTATTTAAAAGCTAATAGAGGAATTTGCCAAATTCTAATAAGTGCATTTTGACTGGTGTGAATCAAAAAATCAGCATTACTCATCATTAAAAAACAAACCGTGTATGTGCTGTTTTGTGACTAATTGAATCGAGCACAAAATCATTTCTTCCGCCATTGACTATCCACATCTGAGTCTTTACACGAGAACATATCTCAGCAGCTTGAATCTTTGAGGTCATACCACCAGTGCCGAGTCCATTGTTTGTATTTTCATCGATATATTGTTTACAAACACTCAAATCATTAATTTCTGGAATGAGTTGTGCATCAGCGTATTTTTGTGGGTTTTTATCAAACAAACCATCAATATCAGAGGCTAGCATGAGTAAATCAGCTTTGAGTAAATTAGCGACATAGGCCGACAACTTATCATTGTCACCAAAAACCAATTCATCAATTGCGATGGTATCATTTTCGTTAATGATGGGGATAAAATCATTTTCAAATAGGTCATTGAGGGTGTTAAGAATATTATCTTGTGCTTCTTGGTTATCAAAGTCTCGGTAAGTGACTAAACACTGCGCCATTGGCAATCCAAAATCACGAAATATTTCATTATATATTTGCATGAGAATAGGTTGTCCTATTGCTGCAAGAGCTTGTTTTGATTCTGATTTTTTCCAGTTATTAACAGCAATAAAATGTTGAGCTGTAGCAATTGCTCCTGACGAGACAATAGCGATATTATAGTCTTGACGAAGCACAATTAGTTGACGGGCAATATC
>JALWML010000357.1 GCA_027083915.1 Lysobacterales bacterium
ATCTATGTCACATGGAATGATAAAGATTTAGGCACAGTGCAAATCGCTTCGCTTTCAGGTAAATCCAAACAAGTAACCAAAAAACCAGGGCATTATATTACTCCAAGCATTTCACCAGACAATAAAACCATAGTATTTAATGCCGTTGGCGGTGGTTATTTAACCTCACCACTCTATTCTCAAGAGAAAGGTGTTTTTGTAATCAATCGAAAATCAGGCAAGCGCACATTAATCACCAAGCGTGGTTCTGATCCCTTTTTTGCTAAAGATTCTAATCGAGTTTTCTTTACCACTTCCGATAAAAAAGGTGAAGTGATAACGACACAACTAGAAAGCAGTGATTTGACAGGCAATAAAATAGAAAAACATTATGCAGGACAATGGATAAGCGATTATTCTGTATCACCTGATAACAAATGGTTGGCATTTATTCAAAACTTCCAAGTCTATGTCACACCATTTATCCAAAGTGGCAAATTTATTTCCACAGGTTCAAAAGCCAGCAACCTACCTTTACAGAAATTCTCTAAAAATGCTGGCAATTATTTAACGTGGTTAAACAATTCTAGCGAATTATCATGGGCACTTGGTGCAAATATTTATCAAGAAAAGTTAGCTGATAAATTTGAATTTTTAGGTGGTAAAAAAGATAATCCAGCGACTAAAACAGCCATCAATTTTGCAGTCAAAGCCGATATTCCACAATCGAATGTGGTGTTAAAGGGAGCACGAATCATCACCATGAATGGTGATACGGTATTAGAAAACGGCATGATTGCCATCAAAAACAACCGAATTACTGCCATCGGCACAGATATTGCCATCCCAAATGGAGCAAAAGTAATTGATGTCACCGGTAAAACCATTATGCCGGGAATTGTAGATGTGCATTGGCATGGACCTTATGCCAATAATCAAATCACACCACAAACCAATTGGCACGCTTTAGCCAATCTTGCCTTTGGTGTCACCACTGAGCACAACCCTTCGGCAGATACTGCAGCGGTATTTTCTGCCAAAGAAATGCAACAAGCTGGTGTGATTGTCGCACCGAGAACATTCTCAACAGGCACAATTTTATACGGAGCAACCCAATTTGTAACCGCTCCTGTTAATTCTTTAGATGATGCCATTGGACATTTACAACGCATGAAAGATGTTGGGGCTTTTTCGGTCAAATCCTACAATCAACCACGTCGAGAACAACGCCAACAAGTGATTGAAGCGGCACGTCAAACCAATTTAATGGTCGTTCCTGAAGGTGGTTCGTTATTGCAACATAACCTCAATATGATTGTAGATGGTCATACAGGCATCGAACATTCCATCCCTGTGGCAGCGATTTATGATGATGTGGTGCAATTATGGTCACAATCCGAAACCGCTTACACACCAACTTTAATTGTCGGATATGGTGGAATTTGGGGTGAAAAATATTGGTATGATACTACCGATGTGTGGAAACATCCCTTGCTGAGTAAGTATGTTCCAAGTTTTATCTTAGAGCCTGCTTCAGTTCGTCGTGATAAAGCACCGATTGAAGATTATAACCACATCAAAAATGCCCAAGTTGCTACAAAATTGCAAAATGCAGGCGTTAAAGTCATGCTTGGTGCTCACGGACAACGCGAAGGCTTAGGTGCACATTGGGAAATGTGGATGTACGGTCAGGGCGGCATGAAACCGATGAATATTATCCGCATGGCAACAATAGATGGAGCAAAATACATCGGCATGGATAAAGACTTAGGTTCACTTGAAGTGGGTAAATTAGCCGATTTAATCATCTTGGATGAAAATCCATTAGATGATATTCGAAATTCAGACAAAATCAATCAAGTCATGCTCAATGGCCGTTTGTTTGATGCTAATACCATGAATCAGGTGTTTCCTGATAAGGTTGAACGAGAAAAGTTTTATTTTGAAGAATAAATGACCGTAGGGTAGCACCCATGTGTGTTACCTTTTTTCACGTTGAATTGAATTAAAAATCCTAATAAGGCAATTAATTAAAAATAATGTAATAAACTATGACCAATAAACATAAAGAAATAGGAAAAAGAATTAAAAGAAAAAGACTCGGACAAAATTTGCATCCTTCTGATTTAGCCACGCTCTGCCATGTACAAACACAAACAATAGAGTCATGGGAAGAAGGAATAGACCTTCCAGAGGGTGGAGAATTATACTTGTTAGCACAAAACCTCAAAACCAATGCTGATTTCTTAACCTATGGCGAAGATGATTATTCTTCTTCAAAAACCATGGGGGAAGGCATGGTTACTACACTCGTCATATTAGCTTTTGCCTGTTCAATTATCATTCTCCTCTCAGGGTTAAGTTCATTAGCAACAAAAGCTCCTTTAAGTACAGGGTTTTCAATCATCGCTTTAAGTGTCTGTATCTTTTGTGTTCTTTATTGGATGGCATCCATACTAAGTTCAGTAATAGCCATACGTTCAACTAATGAAAAAATTCTCCAAGAGTTACTGAAAGCCAATAAAACCAAAAAAATGTAAAATTTTGCAGGTTTGGTTCCACCAAACAATTGAGAACTGATTAATAGTCAAGTTATCTGAAACACTACCGGTGGGCAAGCCCACCCTACGGCTTATGGGGTTTTAACAAATTCAGGAACACGTTCCTTATCTGCGTTACTTGCTTCATAAAATAGGTCCAACATCCTCAAACCCATCTCCAAACAATTCATCAGGTAGTGTAAAATCAAGTTTATAAAGTTCTGAACCTATTGTTCCATCATCAGCCATAAAGTAGAGCGTGCCTCCGCTTTCAACCATTTGATAGGTGGAGGTGCTGGCATTTCCTGGATTTAAATCCATTAGCATTGTTGTTCCTGCTTCTGTTCCATCTGTTTTCCATATTTCAAAACCAAAACCAGCCTTTAATGCGGTAAAATAAAGAATATTATTAAAGCTAATCAAAGGTTTGGGAAAGCTGCTGGCTGTTCCAGTATTTACATCAATTAACTGGTAAGTTCCGGCAGGCGTTCCATCACTGCGCCATAATTCGCAACCTGCGGAATTGTCTTCATAGGCAAAATACAATATCCCATTACTAACCATGGGGTTATATCCCGAACAAGAGCTAGAAACTGAAATAGGAGTGGTCGTTAATAAAGTTGGTGCTGTATCACCCGATGAAACTTTCCATAATTGATCCACAGGATTACTGCTGCTATCAGCAAAAAAGAAAATGGCATTGTTATAATTAATCAAATAAGAAGGATTGCGATAATCCATGGTTAAATCATCAACCACCACAGTTCCTAAAGCTGTTCCGTCAGATTTCCATATCCTTTTACCATTGGGTGAAAATCCTGGGAAATAAAACTCGCCATTGAGAAAATGACCGTCTGTGCCAGTCACGTCTGATAAACCACCGATGCTTCCAGGGAAAATATCAGTCAATCTTTGAGTAGTGGCTGTGGTTGCATCGGTACTGTACAACTCCCTTCCAGTGGCTGTCTCAATGGCTGAAAATAATAATTTATTCCCCACTGCCCCGATATAAAATGGAGTGGGTCCACTGCTACCACTGGTAAACACACCAAATTCTTCTACTATTGTTCCATCACTGCGAAACAAGTTGACAGGATTGCCTGCTACCGAATAATCTTTGCCACCAAAAATAAAATAATTAGAGCCTAATACGGTGCTGTTGTAACT
>JALWML010000358.1 GCA_027083915.1 Lysobacterales bacterium
GAGCAGGCACACCCGTATCCAAAACCATCGACCAATATGCTGATATTTTTGCCTTTACTTTGTGGAATATGGGAGTTAAGAACCTTTAGCCCCTTGCCATCCTCGCGAAGGCGGGGATCCAGAGTTCAATTTAAGACTGGATTCCCGTTTTCACAAGAATGACAAAAGAACTAGTGCTATCATATAGCTTCGCTGTTTTAAGTAACACAGCGAACGCGAAGGAATCGCAAAGAAAACTATTTGTAGTGGAGCCTCTTGTGGGCTCCTTTATGGAATAAATCACTATTCTAATTTATCAAGGCTCCCACAAGGAAAGCTGCTACCATTACTTCCCATTAAGTGATATTAACCAAAGACTGTTATGAATAAATATAAATCAAAACTCGCAGAGATAAAGTCGAAAAGGTTGAATGCCTTTTCAAGACTAAGACATTTACTCTACTTCATTAGCTTAATTGCCTTTTCTTATCTCTTGTTAATAGCAATGCTTTTGGGGTTAAATAAGCTGTTTATCGTTGGTTCAATTTTAGATAGCATGGTGAAATTTTATTTCTTTTGGAGTTTTTTATTTATAGTTTTACTTGGATTCTTATTCATTTTATTTAAACTTATTGGTTTTGCATTTGAAAATCTAACGACTTCTCTATCTGGTATTTCTAAAAGCACACACTCTAGAAACCATTCAAATACAACACTAAAATTTTATTGGTTAGTTTATTCTTTAATCATCTTTTGCTACTTGTTTATTATTCTTTGGGAGGAAAAATATAATTACAATACTCTTTTCATAATACTTTTTGAAATTATTATATTTTCTGGTCTAATTAGTTTCTCTTATCAAAAACCCTTAATCTCTAAAGCATTTTGGAAGGCAGTTTTCTTTATACAGTTAGTTGAAGTATTATCGGTTATTATGTTGAACATCTATACACCATTCTTTATTTATAATTTTAGAATTGCTTCTGATATATTTAGATTTTTAATGCTGTGTTTTTTCATATTTATACTTGTTTTCATACCAATATATGGTATTTGGAAATACTCTTTTAAGAGCGAAAGTGTTTGGAGTAAATAAAATATGAAAATTACCCTAAGAACATTTGGTCTCATTGGTTTTATCTTATTCGCAGGTTTGTTTCTTGTCACTTTTTCTGCGAAAGAGTTTGTAGAGCGAGTTGGTAAGGAATTTATTAAGGATAAAATTATTGAAAAAACTGAACAAAAAATTCAAAGTTTTGAAGCCATTAACAAGGACTCAAAATTTGGAAGTTTGGTTTCAAAACTGGTTAAAAAGAATCAAAGCAAAATTGATTCGTTAAGGATGGATTTGAACCAAAAGCTCCATGAAAAAATAGCAGATGTAGTTGCTCAAATGGCGAATCTTGATTGTGAATGCCGTAAAAAATATGCCAACGCCATAGAGAACCAATTGATGTTCAATGTGGGTACCTTATCTCACATCAATAAAAAATTAACGGGTTTTATGAAAGGTAAATACATGGAGGTCTCCACAAAACTTAAACGGGATGTGCGTATTTTCTTATTCAGTAATGCTTTGGTATTTTTGTTTTTGCTTGTTGCCTCTTTTATGCAACCTAAGGGAATTAAACAGCTATTTTTACCAGCAACCCTGTTAATGACTTCTTCTGTTATTGCATCGTATTTTTATGTTTTTAAACAGAATTGGTTTATGACCATCATGTTTGATAGTTACGTCGGTTGGTTGTATTTGTTGTATCTTCTGCTGATATTTTTATTCTTATGTGATATTGTCTTTAATAAGGCGCGAGTCTCGACATTTATTTTGGAAAATACCATTGGTGCAATATCCAATATTTCCTTTTCACTCTGTTAAAAAGAATTTAACAATTATTAGACTACTATGAAACAAAAAAATGAATTATATGCAGCGGTTGATTTGGGCTCAAACTCTTTTCATATGGTGGTGGCTGAGATTGTTAATCATCAGATGCATGTGATTGACCGGCACAAAGACATGGTGCGCTTAGCTAATGGGCTGGATGATAAAGGGTGTTTGTCGGATGAGAAGATGGATGAAGCGGTTGCTTCGCTTGAAAAAATAGGGCAACGCATTGCACATATTCCAAAATCTCACCTGCGTATTGTTGGTACAAACACCTTACGTAAAGCTAAAAATGCTGAGGTGTTTTTAACGCGGGCATCTTGTGCCTTGGGTAAACCGATTGATATTATTTCGGGGCGTGAAGAGGCTAGGATTTTGTATCTTGGTGTGGCTCATTCATTAGCCAGTAAGCAGGGCAAGCGTTTAGTGATTGATATTGGTGGCGGTTCCACTGAGTTGATTATTGGTGAAGAATTCACGCCACTTTTACGTGAAAGCTTGCACATGGGTTGTGTCAGTTACACCAAAAAATTCTTTGCTGATGGTGATATTTCAAAAAGCCACTTTAAAAAGGCCGTTCGTTCTGCTCAACGGCAACTGCTTTCTATTGTCAGCAAATACCAAGCAATGGGCTGGAATGCTGTTATCGGTGCATCTGGAAGCATGCGCTCAACTGCCAAAGTCATTGTACAAAACGACTATGCGCGTTATGGTATCGACAAAGACGGTTTGGATAAGTTAATCAAAAAATGTTGTGATTTGGGCACTATTGATAAGCTCAAAAACCTTGAAGGATTAAGTTCTCGGCGACGACCTGTTTTTATCGGTGGACTTGCCATAATCAAAGCCTTGTTTGATTCTCTGGATTTACAAACAATCCAAGCCTCAAGTGGTGCCTTACGTGAGGGCATTGTTTATGATTTAAGTGGTCGTTTACACCACAATGACATCCGCCAACGCAGTATTGATAAGTTGGTTAAACAATTTGAAATTGATAAATCTCACAGTAAAAGAGTTAAATCCACTATCGACAACTTAATAAAATTAAGCAATATTAAACTCTCAAAATCTCAATACGAATTACTTGATTGGGCAGCACAGTTGCATGAGCTGGGTTTAAACATATCCCATTCGCATTTTGAAAAACACGCTGCATATATAATTTCTCATGCCGATATGCCTGGATTTTCCACGCAAGAACAACTTAAGTTATCCGTTATTATTGCTCTGTTGCGTCGTAAGATTAAAAAAGAATGGTTACAAAAATTATCCAACAAGCAACAACTCAAACTGTTACCCTTAATCGTTATATTCCGCGCCGCAACATTACTAAACCGCCCAAGAACCGATGAAAAAATAGCCTTGGAATCAATTCGGTTAGCTGATAAAAATATTGAGATTAAATTCCAAAAAGACTGGTTAAACAATCACCCACTAACCTTTGAAGACCTGCAGTCTGAAAAGAAATACCTCAAGGCACTGGATCTTAAATTGGATATTTAAATTATACCCTTCTACGCTTGTGGATTATGTAGGTTAGATATTGGAAAATGTTTTTCACACACGTTTTTTATTTTTAGGTATATAATTCAAGAACTGTAATTAGTTATAAAAATAATATCTTAATATAAAATGCATTGATAACCATGCATAAGGTTGTATAATGTGGTTATGAAAGAAAATTATTACATATCAGAAGTCGCTGACATAATCGGTAAGAGTCCCGAAACACTAAGAAGGTGGGATAAAGACAATAAACTTAATGCTGTTCGTGAGCCTATCAGCAATTATAGGATTTATAACAAAAAGCAGTTAGAGAT
>JALWML010000359.1:0-2572 GCA_027083915.1 Lysobacterales bacterium
ATGGGAAACGGTGTAAAGCTGATGGTTGGCATGTACAAAAAAGTGATGGTCACGACCCTAAGGCCATAAAAAAAGCGATTAAAAAAGCAAAAAAGGTAAAAAACAAACCTTCCATGATTATTGCCAAAACAATTATTGGCATGGGTGCACCAACAAAAGCAGGCTCTCACGAATGTCACGGTGCACCATTAGGGGAAGATGAAGTCGCTGCTACTCGTCTTGCACTTAACTGGACTGCTCCAGCTTTTGAAATACCGCAAGAAGTTTATGATGGATGGAACGCAGTTGACAAAGCCGCTAAACAAGAAAACAAATGGAATAAAAAATTTGAAGAATATTCAACTAAATTTCCAGAAAAAGCTGCCGAATATACCGCTCGCATGAATAATGAGTTGCCAGTAGATTTTGAAGCACAAGCTACCGCAGCTATTGAAAAAGCACAAGCAGAAACCAAATCCATGCCCACTCGAAAAGCATCCAAATATGCTCTTGAAGCATTAGGACCCTTAGTTCCAGGTTTGTTTGGTGGTTCAGCTGATTTAACTCCTTCAAATAATACATTCTGGTCAGGTTCAAAAGCTGTCAATGGCACTGGTAAACTTGATTTTACTGGTAACTACTTATCTTATGGTGTGCGTGAATTTGGCATGACTGCCATGATGAATGGAATGATGCTACACGGTGGTTTAATGCCTTACGGCGCAACATTCTTGATGTTTTCAGAATACGCACGAAATGCATTAAGAATGGCTGCGTTAATGAAGATTCGTGGATTATTTGTTTATACCCACGATTCAATCGGTGTTGGAGAAGATGGTCCGACTCATCAACCAGTTGAACAAACAGCAACTCTACGCTTGATTCCAAATATGGATGTTTGGAGACCTTGTGATGCGGTTGAATCCGTTGCTTCATGGAAGTCTGCCATCGAAAGAAAAGATGGCCCAAGTTGCTTAACATTTACTCGCCAAAACACCGACAAACAAGAAAGAACAGCACAACAAGTGGCAGATATTTCTAAAGGAGGTTATATCTTGAAAGACTCAAACGGTACACCTGATGCAATTATCATTGCAACAGGCTCTGAAGTGGGTTTAGCTATGCAAGCTGCAGCAAAAATTGGTGACAACATCCGCGTGGTTTCCATGCCTTGCACTAATATATATGACAGACAATCAGATGAGTATAAAGAAAGCGTATTACCATCATCTGTTAGCAAACGCATTGCGGTTGAAGCAGGACAAGGTGATTTTTGGCATAAATACGTTGGCTTGAATGGTGCAGTTATATCACAAGACACCTTTGGAGAATCAGCACCTGGCGCGGTTCTATTTGAATATTTTGATTTTACGGTAGATAAAGTCGTTGAAACTGTTAACAACGTATTGGAGAAATAATCATGGCATTAATATCCTTAAGACAACTACTCGATCATGCTGCTGAAAACAGTTATGGCATGCCTGCTTTTAATGTTAATAACATGGAACAAATTCATGCGATAATGGAAGCTGCTGCTATCACCAACTCACCAGTCATTTTACAAGGTTCGGCTGGTGCACGAAATTATGCCGGACCTGCCTTTATTAAGGGACTAGTCGCCTCAGCAGTTAAACAATGGCCTGATATTCCCGTGGTTTTACACCAAGATCATGGCGCATCACCAGATGTCTGTATGCAATCATTGTATCTTGGCTTTACTTCAGTGATGATGGACGGTTCATTAATGACTGACATGAAAACACCATCAACTTACGAATATAATGTTAATATCACTAAACAAGCTGTTGCTATGGCACACGCCTGTGGGGCATCTGTTGAAGGTGAATTAGGTGTACTTGGTTCTCTAGAAACAGGAATGGCTGCTGAAGAAGATGGTTCTGGTGCAGAAGGCAAATTGTCTATGGATCAATTATTAACCGATCCAGATGAAGCTAAAGATTTTGTCGAACAAACCAAAGTTGATGCTCTTGCTATTGCTTGTGGTACTTCTCATGGAGCCTATAAGTTCTCAAAACCACCAACTGGTGATATTTTATCGATTCAACGCATTAAAGAAATCCACGCAAAAATACCAAACACCCATTTGGTTATGCATGGTTCATCAGCCGTTCCACAAGAATGGTTGAAAATTATTAACCAATACGGTGGAGATATTCCTGAAACCTATGGTGTTCCAGTAGAAGAAGTGCAAGAAGGCATCAAACATGGTGTTCGGAAGGTTAATATCGATACTGATTTGCGCCTTGCTTCAACTGGAGCGGTACGTAAATTTTTAGCTGAAAATCCAAGCAACTTTGATCCTCGCAAATTTTTACGAGCAGCAACTGATGCTATGCGCGGGATTTGTGTCGATCGATTTAATGCCTTTGGTTCATCAGGTAATGCATCTAAAATCAAGCCCATCTCTATGGATGATATGGCTGATAAGTATAAAGATTAAATTTATTTGGGGCATGGATAATCCATCATTCTTAAAAAAAATGGACTAAAGTTCATGCCCCATAGGTCTTTTTATGAAACTAAAATGCATAATATTTGATGTAGATGGCACCATGGCAGATACCGAGCGCGA
>JALWML010000359.1:2582-3679 GCA_027083915.1 Lysobacterales bacterium
AATGCATCTAAAATCAAGCCCATCTCTATGGATGATATGGCTGATAAGTATAAAGGTTAAACGCTCCATTGTCATTCTCGCGAAGGCGGGAATCCATGTTTGATTTAACGCTGGATTCCTGCTCTCGCTAAAACTTGGCTGGAATGACACGGAAATGAATTTATGAAACTAAAATGCATAATATTTGATGTAGATGGCACCATGGCAGATACCGAGCGCGATGGTCACCGTGTGGCATTTAATCTTGCCTTTGAAGAAAAAGGATTAGACTGGCATTGGGATGAAAATCTTTATGGCAAACTTCTTGCTGTTACAGGTGGCAAAGAACGCATAAAGTATTACCAAGATGAATTTCTTAAACAACAAGTGCTAAATAAACAAGCTATTAAAGATTTACATGCTATAAAAACCAAACATTATATTAAATTGTTAGAAACGGGAAAAATACCTTTGCGTAAAGGCGTTGAGAAACTCATCAAACAAGCCCGTGATGAAAATATTACACTCGCCATCTCTACCACAACAACACCGATAAATGTTACCGCATTACTTAAGGCAAATCTTGGCGAACAAGCTCAGTCACTTTTTAAAGTCATCGCTGCAGGTGATATTGTAAAGAATAAAAAGCCCGCTCCTGATATTTACCTCTATGCTTTAGAACAACTCAAAATTGATGCCAAAAATTGTATCGCTATTGAAGATTCCGAAGCTGGATTGCAATCAGCTGTGCAAGCGGGATTAAAAACAATCATTACAACAAACCAATACACAAAAAATCAAGATTTTACTCAAGCTCAGCAAATTCACAGCGATTTCAGTCGAATCGATACCCAATTACTTAAAAATATTATAGGTGAAAACCATGTCTAAGAAACACCCGATTATTGCAGTAACAGGCTCATCTGGAGCTGGTACAACAACGGTAAAAACAGCTTTTGAGCATATTTTCCACAGACAAAAGATTAACCCTATCGTGGTAGAAGGTGATTCATTTCACCGCTATGACCGCAAAGAAATGAAGAAAAAGGTCAAACTGGCTCAAAAAGAACGCCGTAATTTTTCTCACTTTGGTTTTGAAGCTAATATACTTAAAGATT
>JALWML010000360.1 GCA_027083915.1 Lysobacterales bacterium
CATAGTTATTTCTCCGTTAGAGGTGAATGAATAACTAAGGGCGAATGGGATGGAGATGCACATTGAGCTAGTTTTTTCTCTAAAAATTGAATCTATAGTCATTCTATAGTTTGATTTTTAGAGGAAAAAATAGCTTATGTGGACCATATTCCCATCGTTTTTAGTTATGCATATACCTCGTTAATTAGTTAATTTAATTGTTTTATGTTCTTTAATCCAGTTCAAACAGTCTTTGAAATCTTCAAATATTTGCTCATTAGGTATTAAGTCAGGAATGATATCAATTCTCTCCATCATGTATTTCGGCTGCTCTTCTATATGCACTAATAGTACTGACTTTTCTTTCTTCGCCAAGTCAATGAGCACATCTTCCATTGCATACAATCCCGATTGATCCATATACGGCATTTTGTCCATACGAATAATCACGGTTGATGCTGTTTCTGGTATTTGTTTTGCTAATGCCTGAAAATCACTGGTTGAACCAAAAAACAATGGACCTTTAATATGTTTGATAAATACTGACTTGGCGAGTTCATCTGGGAAATCTGCTTCATCAGACCATGCTTTTTCCTCGCTAAGATTCTTTACATCAGATTGTTTAGCAGTCAAGTCACCAATCTTTTTCATAAACATTAATGAAGCAAAGACCAAACCGATACCCACTGCATAAACTAAATTCCAAACAGAAGACAGTATCAATACAACAATCATGATAATAACTTCGGGTTTCGGCATATATGGGATAGCCTTAAGACCTTTATAATCCATTACACCAATACCGACAGTGACTAACAGTCCAGCTAATACAGCAGCAGGAATTTGCGAAGCAACTGGCCCAAGAGCTAACAAAATAACTAACAATAACACCCCTGCAACCATGCCTGATATTCTGGTCTTACCACCTGCATTAATATTCACAACGGTACGAATCGTTGCACCTGCTCCTGGTAAACCTCCAAATACAGCCCCGATTGAATTACCAATACCTTGACCAATAAGCTCTTTATTTGGCCTGTGCTTAGTTTTCGTCATGTTATCGGCAACAACCGCAGTTAACAATGAATCTATAGCTCCCAATAAAGCCAAAGTCAATGCCGTAAATATATAGGGCGTTACACTGCCCAAGCTAAATTCTGTGAAAATATCCATATGTGGCACAGGCAAGCCGCTGGGAATTTGTTCAATCGAGCGATAATCCAAGCTAAAACCATAAGCCACTCCTGAAACCACCAATAATGCCACTAACTCACTGGGTATTTTATTGGTTATGCGTTTAAAACCAAAAACTATCAGTATGGTTGCTAATGCTAATGACAGTTCAATCCAATTAATATTAGCTAAAGCATTAGGCAGTACTTTTAATGAGCCTATAACACCAGAAGATGCCGTATTGGCAAGTGATTGAGATTCTTGCAATATTTGTTGTGGAGTTATTTCAGCCGCTCGTTTAATGGTTTCTTGGAATGTTTCAAGTACCATTATGCCCTCACCGGCTTCATCTTTTAAAATGCCATCAAGTAAAGATTCTTCAGCATAGGGTTTAAACTTTTCAACAAAAGCCATATCCTCTTTTGGATAATAGCCAACCGAAGGCAGAATTTGTGTTACCAAAATAATCACACCAATTGCCGTCATGAAACCAGAGACCACAGGATAAGGAATATACTTAATGTATTTACCCAAACCTAAAAACCCTAATCCTATCTGCATCACACCCGCGAGTAAAAATACGGTTAATATGACCGGCAATGCTTTGGCAACATCCCCTTCAAAACCTGCCAAAATACCTGCAATAACCACCATACTGATGGCTGTCATTGGGGCTGTAGGTCCTGATATTTGAGTATTTGTTCCGCCAAAAAGAGCAGCAAAAAACCCAACAAAAATAGCACCATATAAACCAGCACTAGGTCCTAGACCTGAACTGACACCAAATGCCAATGCCAAAGGCAATGCCACAATTCCTGCGGTAATTCCGCCAAATAAATCACCTTTTAAGTGACTAAAGTCAAAATAATTCTTCATGTTTTTTTCTCTAAAAAGTTAAATACGAGTTCTGTGTAAAAGTTTGTAATTGAGTTACCATTTTTCTTTACATCCGTTAGAGCTGGTAAATGCTCTGAAAAATATTTTTGATGATGAGCACCCTCAATCACCGTTGAAATCAACATATGCGGATAGGGAAATTCAGGGCCAATCTCCAAAACAATATCACTCACTCGTTTTACGACACGTTTATAAGCTTTAAAATAGCCTTTCTTGTTTTCTTCATCAACACTTTTGGTGTGGTAACCTTTTATCGACTCTGAAAATATTATCTCTGATAACAACACTTCATTGACAAAGGAAACCGTCGTGTCTTCCTCAACTGGTTTTGTTAAAATGTTTAAGGATTTTTTTAATCGCTCATGTGGTGACTCAATATTAGTCGTCACAAACACCAATTGATATTCAATCCACGTCCAGTACCAACTTGTCAGATACAGTAAAAGCGTGTGCTTATTATCAAAATACCGATAGATTGAACTCTCTGGAGAACTAATTAAATTCCCTAATTTTTTAAAGGTAAAGGCTTCAAAGCCAATTTCGTAGATGAGCTCAATACTTTTATTGATTATTTTCCTACCCAACTCAGATGAGTCCGGATTTTTTGAATACAACTCTGAATTAATTTCAATTTGTATGTGTAAATTTTTCATTTTGTCACTACAATTAATTTATGCTCGCAATTATAATAGTAATACTATCATTTATGCAAGTTTTATTGTTTTTTATTTAATGACATACATTAAATTAGCACTTTTTTCGCAATAATAAGGATTTGTAACTGTTAAATTTTTTATAACAATTAAAGGAGTATTGGTAGATATGGTAGCTTATCTTCTTATCTGAATTGGAATATTAAAAGGAATTAATTAAATACATAAACCCTATTATTAACATCGACATTAGGTGGTCTATGATTAACTTCAAAATAATCATAGCCTTGTTTTAGGTTTTGCCAAAAACTAAACCATTGAGAGTCTTTGTGCTTTCGCATGTTTTCTGGTGACATTTTAAAAGGAAAAATATGAACACGAAAAAATTCTTGCCCATTATCTAAGGCTTGATGCACAATAGTATAAATTTCCTCAATTTTATCATCAGTCATGGCATAACAACCTACTGAAACACAATTTCCATGCACCATTAATGCCGAACCCGTACGTCCATGAGCTTTATCGTATTTGTTGGGAAAACCAAGATTAAATGCCAGATGATAAGAACTGCGTGGATTAAGTTGTTGTTTCTTAACATAATAAAACCCTTCTGGAGCCTTACCATCACCTTCTTTTAGCTTGGGACCTAAACCTTCCGAACCATACGTACAAATTTTGTAAGTCTTAAACAACTCAAATTGCGAATCCTTTTTAAGCCACACTTCCAACGACTCTTCTTGCTTAAATAAACGAATAAAAACCTCAGAACCAAGAACCAAACCCTTTTTATTCAACTCTTTTTCAAGCTGTGGAGTTTGCTTTTTCATAATTTCCTTTGAGAGCTTTATGAACAAGTTTTGCTATTTTTTTTTCTAATTTAAAACTTTCATCAAAACTTTTATTAAGATATTTACTCAGTGGTTTATCTGGACTAATATACCCCTGTAAAGATTTACCTTTTTTTGTAACCCAATC
>JALWML010000361.1 GCA_027083915.1 Lysobacterales bacterium
TATCTGAACTTTATCTTCTGCAACACCTGAATCTAATAATTGTTGTTGCAACATTAATGGCACTTCGCGATCATCGCGACCTCTACGGTTATCATCTGCTTTTAAAATGTAATTATCAAAATGTCCTGCGGCTTCGGCAGCAATTGCTTTGATATCTTCATCGCGTCTATCACCAGGGGCTGCTAGAACCACTGTCTTTTCGCCGTGGACTTCAAATCTATCGATGGTTTGACAAACCACTTTAATGGCTGCTTGGTTATGACCATAATCCAGTATAACTTTGTATGGGTGTTCATCGTATTGATTCATGCGACCAGGTGCTTGGAAGAAGGTTGCATCAAAGGTACGAAGACCGTGACGAATTTCATCCAAATCTTTGTTCATTGAATAGGCAAGTGCAGCAGCAAACATGGCGTTTTGTACATTATGGGTAGCCTTGCCTTCAATTGTGGCAGGAATTAAATGTGTCCACAATAGTGGAATATGGGCACCATTGTCGTAAATAGTAATCATATCGCCATTGATGCCTTGTTCAAGCACAAATGCCATGCCACCATGTTTGATGTGTTCTTTAACCAGTAAATGACCTGGGTTCATGGTGACATAACAGACTTTTTCTGCTTGGGTATGATCTGCCATTTCTAGGCATAATTGATCATCGGCATTGAGCACAGCGACATCTTTTGCCACTTCAACAACCACGCGCTTGGCTTCAGCTAATTGTTCTAAAGTATTGATGCCACGAATACCTAAGTGATCTGATGAAATATTTAAACAAGCTGATACATTGGTTGAATTATAGCCTAATCCGGCGCGAACTATACCGCCACGAGCTGTTTCTAAAACGGCTACATCAACGGTTGGATCTCGAAGTACAATGTGTGAAGCCATGGGTCCTGTCATGTCGCCTTTTACCGTTAATCTTCCATCAATATAAACGCCTTCTGTTGCAGTGTTTCCTACAATGTGCCCACAACTTTTTAATATGTGTGAAAGCATACGTGCTGTGGTTGTTTTACCGTTGGTTCCTGTGATAGCGGCTATTGGAATTCGGCTAGGTGTACCTTCTGGAAATAACATGCTGATGACTTTACCCGCAACATCACGTGGTTTTCCTTCAGAAGGAGCTACATGCATTCTAAATCCTGGTGCGGCATTAACTTCACAGATGCCACCACCAATGTCTTTGTAGGATTGGGATATATCATCGGTTAAGAAATCTACACCACCGACATCCAAGCCAACAGCTAGTACGGCTCGTTCTGCCATTGCACGGTTGTCAGGATGCACTTCATCGGTGACATCAATAGCCGTTCCACCTGTGGATAGATTGGCTGTTGAACGCAAATAAAATACCTCACCTTCAGGCAAGATAGTATCTTGAGTATAACCGGCTTGTTCAATAAGTAATTTAGCCTGTCTATCAAATTCTAGATTGGTTAGGACTTTTTCGTGCCCAACACCACGTCTTGGATCAGAGTTGACTATTTCGACTAATTGTTCAATGGTATTTTTGCCATCGCCGACTACATGACCGGGAACACGTTTGGCAACAGCAACTAATTCGCCATTAACTACTAACATTCTGTGATCATACCCCGTAATCATTGACTCAATCAGAATGGCGCGGGAATTACCTTTTTCTCGGGCAAATCTAAAAGCAGATTCTATTTCATTGTCTTCGTTAATATTGATGGTAATGCCGCGACCATGGTTTCCATCCAATGGTTTAACCACTACAGGATAACCCATACGACGAGCCATTCGTACCGCTTGTCGCTCCGAATAAACGAGTTCTTGGCGTGGTAGTGGTAAACCTAAGTCTTTAAGTAATTTATGTGTGTCTTCTTTATCACATGAAATTTCTACCGCAATATGGGTTGTTTTTGAGGTGATAGTGGCTTGAATACGTTGTTGGAATTTACCATGACCAAATTGCACCAATGAATATTCATTTAATCGTAACCAAGGAATACCGCGATCTTCGGCAGCTTTTACTATTGAAGCGGTAGAAGGACCGAGTTCTTTACGTTGAGCAAAACGAATAAAAGTGGTTTTTTCGTCTTCAAAATCGAAATCTTCATCAATAAAATCTTGAAGTTTCGATTGCAATTCATTTGGCATTAAAGAATAGAGGAGTTGACGGGCAATACGAGCGGCTTCAAGGCCGACATCGCGCTGTTTGTATTGAAAAACCATGTTATAACAACCAGGTTGGTCATCAATAGAACGTGTTTTACCAAAGGTTACATCAGAACCTGCCATATTTTGAAGTTCTAATGTGGCATGTTCTAAAATATGTCCCATCCACGTGCCGCCATCTTCGCGTAGGCGGCGAATAAAACCACCTTCGACTCCATACGAACAGCCGTGTTCATTTAAACCCGGTAAACTATTAATCAAACCATTAATAAAATCATCTCCAATTTTAGCTGAAGGCCACTCTTCTAAGATACCTAAATCTAATTGTTGCCTGATAACAGGGAAATGTGCGTATAAATTGGGTCCAACATAAACATTGGTTGATAAAATTTTCATGGTTTTTTCCTCTCTCTTTTTTCTTTCCTGCAATTACAGGTCTGTTAAACTTTATTCTGCAAATGCTTCTCGTGAATTAATGTCGTATTTTGCCCCTTCACCTAAAATATGTACAGTCATTCCGATTAAGGTTAATTTTTCACGGTGACGTGCATCATGCATGGATGAATGAGTTAATCCTGCTGGATCAACAACAGTAATACAGCCAGCTCCAACAACTTCAAAAACACCTTTGGGATTTATAAAAGCAGCGGTATCTTCATCAATACCGATACCTGATATAAAAGGATTATAGGAAAGGGCAGTCATTAATCGTCCAATTCTATCACGTTGGCGAAAATGTTGGTCAACGATTAGTTTGTTAGTTAAACCTAATCCTGGAGCCATAGTTGCACCATCCTCGGTTGGAGTTGGTCCTGGTCTGCCTCCTGCTATCATGTGTTCGGTTACAATAGCTGCCCCTGCGGATGTACCTGCGACATGAATGCCATTGGCATTGAGTGAACGGATAAGTTTGGCAACTGGAGTGCCACCTAAAATGGTGGATAAACGCAATTGATTACCACCGGTGATAAAGATACCCGTAGCACGTTTAAGTTTGCCTTGGATGCGATCTTTAAAGCAATCTTCACGCTCATCGACGCGAATATACATGGCTTTACCACCTAATCGCTCAAATATCTCGACATAGCGTGGACCAGTATCTTCAAGTTGTGAAGCGGTTGGAATAATTAAAATTTTGGCTTTTTCACCACCAGATAATTCCCAGAACTTTCTTAGGATTGTCATGTCATTTTCTTTATCTTCAGCACCGCCAATTGGAATTATCCAACCACGGTCTACGTTTTCAACAGCTTCTGCTGGGCACATATATTTTCCTCATTTGTTATTCTGTTTGTCATTTTTTCTGGTGATTGCTAAGGAACACAGAGGTTCGCAGAGGCATCGCAGAGAGACACAGAGTTTTTGTGTTTAATTCATTATACTTTTGTAACTCTATCGGGTAGTTGGCTTTAGTCAACCTATCAACAGTGTTGACTAAAGCCAACTACCCGTATAAGTATTATTATTACTCATTGTTGTAGGGTGGGCTTGCCCACCGTTTTTATATTATTGAGCTTCCAGTACTTCTATTT
>JALWML010000362.1 GCA_027083915.1 Lysobacterales bacterium
TTAGATGTGAGTGTTAATTAGTTATTTTCAGCTTCTAAATCACTAATCCACTTATTGAGTGTAGCATTAGTGTAATTTTCTTGTTTAATAATGGCTTTAACCTCTTGGGTGATTTGTTTGGCTTCATCAGTTCGTTTCCAATATTTTAAAAATTTGGCGTATTGCAAACGTATTTGTAATGTCTGGATATGTTTTTTAGAAAAAACTTTCTCACTGGCTTTTATGGCTTTTAAAAAATAACTTTCAGCCTTTTCGACCTCATCCAAAACATCGTAGGCTTGTCCGATGGTTGTTATTATGAGAGAATAATCTGGGTTAGTGTCTTCAACTATTCCTGAAGATTCGATTTCTAAAAGTAAATCCAAACGCTTTTGTAATTTTTTTTGAATAAAGTAGATGCGTGCCAAATTATATCTTATTTCTTTTTGAATGCGAAATTTCTTAGGTAAATACTTTCTGGCTTTTTCCAAGGCTTTTTCACCCATAAATTGGGCGTCTTTTATTTTACCCATTTTCAATAAAACTAACATTAACCCATTTTCTGTGCTTATTGTCGCATCATTATTTTCACCTAGCGTTTTGATTTGGCTATTACGCACTTGGATTAAAATATCTAAAGCTTCTTGTAATTTTCCATTAGATGAATAATTATTGGCTAAGTTGTTTTTCAAATCCAGAGTTAACGGATAATCAGCATCATGGGTTTTATTTAAAATCTCAATTGCTTCTTCTAGTAGGCTTATAGTTTTATCATAATTAAAATTACGCTTGGCAATTGCTGCTAACATGTTCATGGCTCGTGCCACTTGAGCACCTTGTTTACCATGAATGGAAACATAAAAATCATAACATTTTTGTGCATATTTCTCCGCTTTTTCTAAATCACCTTTGGCAAGATAGTCACTGGAAATTTTCAAATACAATTGCCCCAATTCAGGGTATTTATCACCCAAAGTATCGATATAGAGCTTTTCTAACTTTTGCAATATCTTCAATGAATCATCGTACTCTCCAATAGCATTGTATAAAATGCCTAAATCCAATTGCGTTGATAGACTCACTGTGTGGTTTTCTGGCAATTGAAACCTTTGTAAGATAGATAATAACTTTTGTTCGGTTATTTTATAATCAGATTGCATAAAATAAGCACCGGCTTGAATGCCTATAATCTCAGACATGACCTCGATATCTTCTTGAATCATTGGTAGCTTTTCGATTCTATTTAAAATCTCAAGTGCTGGTTTTGTTTTCCCTTGACTAATAAAATTTCTTGCTCGAACCATGGCAAATTTGGCCTGAGGCACGTCAGAAAATTTTGTTTCATCCACTTGCGATAATAATTTTTCAACTTCTTTTTGTTGCTGTTTATCGTAAAGGTTTTGGGTTAAAACCGCCGTTGACAATGCATCATTTGGTTTTATTTTTAATGCTTTTTGTAATAAGTCAATGGCTTGGGTGTTAAATCCAAGTTGGTCATAAGCCATGCCTAAAGACTGTAAAAGCTCAAATTTTACATCATCAGGCAGTACAGTGTTTTTGTTTAATTTTATAACAGCATTATCTAATATATCTTTGGCTGAAATATTTTCTCCTGCATGTTTGTCTGGATTGGATTGACTAAAGCTATCAAGCATAAACTGTTTCACATTTTGAGCTTTGCTTGCTTCTAATTTTATTTGCTTATTTTGCCATAATGTCACGCCCAAGCCCAAAATAAGTGATGCTAATAAGGTCATGGATGTCAAAAACAAGGCTTTGCGGCGTTTAGCAAATTTACCCAGACGATAAAATACTGATTGTGATGTCGCCGTAACAGGCAAATTGTTCAGGTAATTATCCAGATCATCGGCAAAGGATTGCATACTGGGGTAACGCCCATTGGGGTTTTGAGCTAAGGCATGATGCAAGATGTTTTTTAAATCTTTGTCGATATTCAGTTGTTTTAAAGTTGAATCTATTACCTGCTCGTCTTTTTCACAAGACTTGATTAAACGATCCTTAGGTAAAAATTGCTCGCCATTCAATAATTCAAGAGCAACAACCGCGAGTGAAAAAATATCGGTTTTGGTGCTAATTTTTTCTGAATTAATTTGTTCGGGCGCCGCATAACTGGGCGTTAGTGCCATTATGGTGGTTTTATCACCTTGTATGTCTTTGTTGATTAATTTGGCAATGCCAAAATCAACAATTTTTAATTGACCGTGTTTATTAATTAAAATGTTGTCGGGTTTCAAGTCACGATGAATGATTAAATTGGCATGGGAATAGGCGAGGGCTTTGGCACATTGAGCAATGTAATTAATTTTTTTTCTGGTCTTGAGGCTTTTACAATAGTCATTAATGGGCAAAGCTTCTTGGATTAATTCCATCACCAAATAGGTAGTGCCATCTTGGATTTTTCCACCGTGCAACATATCAACAATATTGGGATGTGATAGTTCTGACAAGATATTTTGCTCACTAATAAAATGTTCCAGCAATTGTGAAGAATAGTTTTTTGGTGAAAATATTTTTATCGCTACCAGTTTTTGCGGTTCGACATCTTTTCTTTTAGCTTTGAACACAAAAGACATGCCGCCTTTGCCTAATTCTTCTAATAATTGGTATTCACCTAAATTATCACCGACGTGGTAATTAATTTCACGGTTGCTTATGTTGACTACTGAGGGTGAAAAGTTTTTTTCTATGTACTGCGAGGCTTGATTGCCTGAATTAACCAGTGTAATGACGGCTTGTTTGAGTTCGTAGCTAAGGTTATGGATGCTATCGATATGATTCATAGCATCATCGATAGAAAGATCAGAAATATCTTTATATATTTCTACTGCTTGTTTCCATAATTGTGTTTGTTCATTTGACATTTAATGTTCCATTACATATTCCTATCTTTACTCATTCGTTATTTATTGAAAAATCATGACATGACTATTCTGTTTTAGGCATTTCTTTAGATAAAGCCAGTAATAGTGACTTAGCTTGATTCCAGATTCTTATGGTTTGTCTTTCGGATTTTCCTATGGCTAAGCTAATTTCGGGAAATGTCATGGTTAATATGAGCTTATAATTGAGTATTTCTGCATAAGTTTTGTCAATTTTCTCAACCTTCTCGAGTAGATAATTTAACTCAAGTAATTTAAAATCAATATCTTCATCACCTTGAATTTGGGTGAGATTTTTTGTAACACCTTGGCTTGCTCTTTTAAATCGTAGTTTAGAGCGGTAAACATCAACCAATAATTGTCGCATACTGATGGACAGGCAATTTAAAAAATGTTGGCTATTTTTAATGTTGATTTGATTTTGTTGAGTAAGCTTAATAAAACAATCGTGCGTTAATACGGTTGGAGTGATGGTTTCCCCCGTATTGAGTTTATCAATTTGGTATTGAGCAATTTGTTTTATATCCTGATACAGACGCGAATAAATATCAGATAATAGTTCATTATTACCCGATTTAACCTTTTGCAATAAAACTGTAATAGGTTCTTTGTTCATGAAAAATAAACTGCTTTTCTTTTAATCTAATAAGTTTATCTCATTTTTTAATATTACTCAAATCCTAGCCTTGTCCAATATGGAATGAGCCTGAAGCAAAAAGCTATTCTAATATGAAATGAGCCTGTAATTGGCAAAATATTTAAATTTAGTTCATGATTGCAATATGAGAACA
>JALWML010000363.1 GCA_027083915.1 Lysobacterales bacterium
CTATAAAGATTAGTTACTTTACCAACAGGTACAGCAACAATTTTTGCATCTTCACCTGCTTCATCAGTCATTTTTAATACACCAATAGGACGGCATTTTACAACAGAGCCTGGCAATAAGGGAGTGGGCATAACAACCAAAACATCCACAGGATCACCATCACCACATAAAGTGTGTGGGACAAACCCATAATTACAAGGATAACGCATAGAAGTGTTCAATACACGGTCAACAAAAATCAAACCCGAGTCTTTATCGACTTCATACTTAACAGCTTCTCCGTTAACCGGTATTTCAATAACAACGTTAATATCATTTGGTACATCATTGCCAACACTGACATGTCTCAAGCCCATAATCAAATCCTAATTATAAAAATCGGAATTATACTGATATTATGAAAAAAACAATAGCTTGCTTTGATTTATCGCTTTTAAAAACACTAAAAACCGATAATTATGTCTGTTATAATGCTTTTTTTACTATAGAGACCTTTGAATAACTATGTGGCGATGGAAAAAAGAATGGAAAATTTGCCAATTGAGGCACGAAATGCAGTCTAATAGCTCGCTATTCTCGCTATTAGCAAGTTTCGTAACGAAAAGTGGCAGATTTTACAACTTTTTAACACGTCAAACTAGTTATGCAAAGGTTTCTAATATTTAAATTGCCATGACAACAAAAACAGCTCTAATCACTGGAATTACAGGTCAAGATGGCAGTTTGCTGGCACATTATTTAATAAGTAAGAGTTATAAAATCATCGCTCCAACACGTGATAATCCAGATAAATCAAACTTAGAGTTGCTTGGCATTGATGATAAAGAAAATATTAATTTCTTAGTCTATTCACAATGGTCAGACTTTGAAGCAATCATCTCACAACATAAACCAACTGAAATTTATCATCTTGCAGCCATGAGTCATGTGGGGCAATCACATGAAAATCCACAAAAAGTTTTTGATGTTAACTGTAATTGGACATTAGAATTATTAAGTTACACCTTACAACACTCACCACAATCACGGTTTTTCTTTGCATCAAGTTGTGAAATATACCGCAATGATATTGCTCACCCAGTCACTGAGGAAGATGAAAAAAAACCCAACAATCCCTATGGCATTTCAAAACTATCGGCCCATCAAATGGTTAATTATTACCGACAAGTCAAAGGACTTTATGCTTGCAATGGTGTTTTGTTTAACCACGAATCGGAATTACGCCCAAATTCATTTGTCAGTAAAAAAATATGCTCACATGTTGCTCGAATAGTCAAACATGGTGGTGAACCACTGACTCTAGGAAATATTGAAGCCAAAAAAGACTGGGGCTATGCTCCAGATTATGTTAAATACATTTACTCAATTTTACAGCAGCCTCACGCACATAATTACAATGTTTCTACCAGCGAACTTCATTCCGTAAAAGATATGGTTGATGCAGCATTTTCCGCTTTGAATTATCCCATATCTTGGCAAGGGAAGGGAATAAATGCGCAAGCCATTAACGCTAAGGGTGATATTGTGGTTAGTATTAATGAAAAATACTTTAGACCTCTGGATAACCGTTTTTTATGCGGGGATAATTCAAAAATCAAAGCCATCTGCCAAGACTTTAGCCAAACACCTTTTAATCAATGGGTCAAAAGCATGACAACCCACGAGTGGAATTTGTTAGATTAACCTTATGCTTACGCTAAATAGCCGCTTTTAGTGCCTATTTACTGTTTTTTTCATTGAGTACACCTCCATACATGCATACAATGTGCAGTAGAAAGACCTTGAGGAACCTCTGATAAATTCTCTATTTTTCAGAGGTTCCTTTTAATGAAATAGGTACCAAATGTTTTGGTATAAAGGGAAAACAGGTGTAAGTCCTGAGCTACCCCCGTAACGGTAAATCGTGCACACACGATAAGTCCGGAGACCTGCCTATTTTTAAATTCACCTAAAATGTCGCGGTGGGCGACGGAGAAAAAAATGAAAACAAACAAACTTATACCGCTTTGTGCGGCCATTTCCTTTGCTCTTAATATTCAAGCAGAAGAAACAACTCAACTCGAAAATACCGTTGTAACAGCCTCTCGCTATGAACAATCTCAAAATGATATTATTCCATCTGTCAGTGTTATAGATAGAGAAGATATATTAAATTTACAAGCCAATAGCGTTTTAGACCTTTTAGTCTTACAACAAGGCATTGATGTAGCACGCTCTGGTGGCAATGGCACTCAAACCAGTGTTTTTATGCGTGGCACCAACTCAAATCACGCATTGGTTCTGATTGATGGCGTTCGCGTCTCATCTTCCTTTACTGGGAGTTTTGCCTGGGAAAATTTACCAGTTTCTCAAATTGAACGAATAGAAATTGTACGCGGAACCCGTGTGAGTTTTTACGGTTCGGATGCCATTGGTGGTGTTATTAACATTATCACTCGCAAGCAAGATAATATGTATGTGCGTTATACTGGCGGCTCATTTGATAGCCACGATTTTGATATCGGTTATGGTGATTCGACTGATAATGGACACTATTCCATCGTTATTGGAAGCCAGAAAACTGATGGCTACTCGGCAACAAATAACAACAATGCCTTTTCCTATAACCCTGATGATGATGGCTATGAAAACTTAAGTTTAAACTTGAATGGCTCGCTTACAGTTTCAAATGGAAAAATCAACTTTAATTATTTAGAAACAAAATCCGATATCGACTTTGATTCCTTTTTTAATGCTGGCAACTCAGATGCTACACAACGTATTGTCAAGCTCGCATGGCAGGGAAAATTGTTTAACGATTGGGACTCTGAATTAGCCTTAAGCCATAACAAAAACTCATTGGATACAAAAATTTTTTCAAATGGTTACAACTCCGATAGAAACACTTTAGACCTACTAATTAATAAACAAATTGACACAAACCATTTTGGTCTAGGAGTTAGTTATCGCCAAGAAAATTCAGAATTCCAAAATAAATTGGTTGCTCCATTAAATTATACTGATTCGCGCAACAACTTAGCATTATTTGCTAATTGGCAAGGAGTTTTTGCCAACAATACGCTGGCATTTAGTGGGCGATATGATGACAACAGTGTCTACGGATCAGATACTTCAGCCGATGCCAGTTGGGTTTATGCATTTTCTGATACAACACGTCTAAATTTTTCTGTTGGATCCGCATTCCATGCTCCAAACTTAAATGAATTGTTTTCGCCTTTTGTAAACTTTTATTCATTTGAAGGCAATCCTGATTTAAAACCAGAAGAGTCTCTCAATTATGAAGTTGGATTTAAAACTGATTTTACTGATAACCAAGACATCGCTTTAAATGTATTTTATTATAAAATTGACAATTTAATAGACTATCAAGGCTCTACTTTTAAACCGGTCAATGTCAATAAAGCGACCATCAAAGGCTTGGAAATCGATTACAACTTAAGTCTAGATAACCTTAAATTAAATATTAATGCAACGCATCAAGATGCCAATAATGACCAAACAGATACGCCTTTATTGCGTCGTCCTAATAACAAAATTAATATCAGTATTGATAAATTCTATAATAAGTTTTCATACGGCAGCAGTATTCGTTATGCATCCAAAAACTATGACTTTGGTACAGAATTAGATGGCTATACCGTTATCGACTTACGCACAGCTTATAAAC
>JALWML010000364.1:0-3044 GCA_027083915.1 Lysobacterales bacterium
ATGAGTTTGGTCAATCAAAGAGCACTACCACGAAAAGAAATTCTCAGGTTGATGGGTGTGATTTATCCCTATGTAAAGAAGGAACTTTTTCTGCACTGGACAACAGAAGAGTTTGTAAATTACGGCAGAGAAACAATGCTTGTATTAAAGAAATTAGATGTTCTTAAATCAGCAGGGCGAACAGTTGAACGATTAGCAGGAGGCACTATTCAAGCTGGAAAATTAAGGGTGTTAGCCAATGCATTAATGGAAACCTACGAACGTTTTTTCTTGGTTATTGCTATATTGTCAAAAAGTGGAACGCAGCAATTGACGGTGCCACAACTGGAAAATCTTTGCCACAAGACAGCGAGCAAATTAAACTTGTTGTATGGCTTTAATTCTCCTGATTTTTTTGATAAATCACTGTTCAAAGCTTTTATTGCTAACCTAAAAAAAGAACAAGTGATAGAGACAGATAAAGCGGGTAAAATAATTTTTACTGAAAATCTCAAGACGTTTTATATGGGAGCCAAAAAATTACTTTCGCGTCGTATACGTCACAGTATTTTGAATTTACTTGAACCAAAAGAACCTAAAGAACAAGCTCAAGACAATACTGACAATCCATCAAAAACTGAGTAATTCTTCTATCGACTTTTTAGCTGCTTGGAAAGAGAAATAATTCTGAACATTATCCAACCCACCTTGAGATAGTTTCTTCCACAGTGTTTCATCTTGATACAATCGTATGACTTGCTGTGCAAATTCGCTGGCATCTTTAGCAGTAAGTACATCAATACCTTCTTGAGTGAACATGCCCTCGACAGCTAATTCTGT
This sequence comes from Lysobacterales bacterium, assembly GCA_027083915.1. Classification (GTDB taxonomy): domain Bacteria; phylum Pseudomonadota; class Gammaproteobacteria; order Xanthomonadales; family Marinicellaceae; genus NORP309. The sequence goes on from JALWML010000364.1 coordinate 820, forward strand.
ACCAACTACAGGCTGTCCATAGCTCATACTGGAGTTGATTTTTCCTTTAACACCAGCACCATAACGCAAAGGCGCTACTGCAATCCGAATCTTATCCATAAAGGGTTCAATGTCTTCAACAAAACCATGAAAAATTATAGATTCACTCGCCATTTGTTTGATTTGTTTGGGCGCATTAGTGCCGATAATATGAAATTTAATTTCAGGAATTTGTATTAAGATAAGTGGAAATATTTTGTCGACAAACCACTCAACTGCATCCACATTAGGCGTGTGTTGATAGCCACCAATAAACATAATGTCTTTACGTTGAGCATAATTTTTGCGGCAACCCGTCACATGGTGGATAGTGGATAAGATATGCACATCAGCATCGGCAGCATCTTGTGCTAAAACCTCAACCTCAAAAGGACTGACCACCAATGTGGTGTCGCACTGGTTGATAACAGCAATTTCTTTTGCTTTGGTTTTTCCTGATAATTTAAGCAAACTATCATCTCCAGTCACTTCAGCCATGCGTTGCTCACGCAAATAATGCAAATCAACTGTATCAAAAATGATTTTTGCTTTAGGGCAATAATCTCGTATAAATGGGATGACAGGTTCGGCAATATAATAACGACTTAAAATAACATGACTGAAGTATTTGCCTTTGTCTTTTAAATAATCAAGCGGACTGGTAATGCTAGGTGCATAAATACATTCAACAGATAACTGTTGTAAGGCGGTAGTATATTTTTCATCAAAACTGAGGTTTTCTGCCATAAAAACGACGTGGTAATTCAACTCTTTTAAAATTTTGATGATATTAAGCATTCGCAGCGAACCCGCATCTTGATCGGGCATAGGAGTGCAGGCATCGAATATTAAGATGCGTTTGGGTTGTCCATTAATTCGGCATAACTCAATATCGATTCCTGCTTGTGGCTGATGCTTGAGCTCTTGTTGCCATTTGTCTTTAAACTTAACCTGATTGTCAACTTGGTATTTTTTCATACCTTGAGTCAGGTCAGTTCCAGCAGAAATTCCTTCGAAGTGAGTAATCTTTGAGGCTGGTTGATAATAGGTTTTTTTGCCAATTTTTCTGACCATAAAAGCCAAATCAACATCTTCATAATAAGCGGGTTTAAAGCGTTCATCAAAATAACCCAATTCAACGAAAAGTTGGTTCTCAATAAGGATACTGGCACCCGAACAATAATCCGCTTCTCTTACGTGGTTGTACCAAGGTTCATCAGGTTTGCCCATACGACCATAATTCCAACCGCTGGCATCAGAGAAAATTATACCGCCAGCTTCTTGTAATTGATTGGTTGGGTAAACAAGTTTGCTGCCCACAAGTCCTGCATCGGGATAGTTGTCAAAAACTTCTATCAAAGCATCCAACCAATTTTCATAAACAACTGTGTCGTTATTTAAAAACATCAAATACTGACCCTTGGCAAGTCTAGCTCCCGTATTGCATGACTCAATGAATCCACCGTTTTGTTTTTGCCTTTGGTAGGTGATGCCTGATATGTTTTTAATCAGTGTAGGCGTATCATCACTGGAACAATCATCAACAACAATGATTTCAAAACTGGTTATATCATTGATTTCTTTAAGTGATTTTAAACAGTTGTAAGTGTGCTTAAATTGATTATAAACAGGGATAATTACTGAAACTTGAGGTTTATTGACAGGATTAAATACAATTTTATCGTAAGTCTCTGTCAATTCAACCTTTTGAGCCTTTGCTTCTGTACTGGAATTATTCGATAATTTATTTTTGATAAGAGATGTTGTGCCACTCACACCACGAGATTTTATGCTACGGGAAAATCGCCCAGGAATTGACTTGAGTTGAGTCAAACGAAAACGTACGGCATTGCGTTTGTGCCGTGCCCAAGTGGTAAAAGTACGTACAGGCTGGGTCATTCGCCACGAACGTGAGTTATAAACATCTGATAATTCAGATTCAATCCTGTTCTTGTGTTCGGTTAATTGATTGTTTTCGTGTAGTTTTTGTTGGTGTTCTTCGTTTAAGGTTTCGTACTGGATATTAATATTTTGGATTTGAACTTTCAACTGTTCAATCTGTTGTTCCATTCTTGCTGTTTCTGTATCAAGAATGGCTTTTATTCGCTCAACTTCAACACGTTCTTGCTTAATGCTCTTATTGGCAGATAATAGCTCTTTAGTTAAGCTCTTACCCCACTTTGTTCTTTCTTCTAAGCTTGTTTGGG
>JALWML010000364.1:3054-3666 GCA_027083915.1 Lysobacterales bacterium
TTGTTGTTCTTTGCTTAATGCCGCTAGTTGTTTAGCGGATTGATTTAATTTGTAATCAATAAATTGCTTAACGTGATAAACGGTTGGCTTTGGCTGTCCAAAAAGAGCATGGTATTTTTTTATAATGGCATCAAAAGTGATGGGGTTTAATGATAATAAGTTATTCCTAATTTTTTGAATTTGATTAGGATTATTCTGGAGTTGATCAATTTGTTGAACAAAGCAGTCGGCTGTATTGTCACAAAGAAAACCTGTTTCTCCATCAATTATGCGATTTGCTAAGGCACCATATTTTGTTGCAATAACACAGATTCCCGTTTGTTGCAATTCGGATAAGGTATAATTAAAAGTCTCTGATGTTTGTGATGTGATTAAGGCAATACTGGGTTGATAGTGTTGCATGAGTTGTGGCAATTTTTTATTGTCATAATTTTCTACAATCGACACATTTTTGATTGACTCAAACTCTTGACCTTCAATCCCTGCTCCCAACAGAACAAAAGATAATGAACTCTTAGATTGCTTTATAATTTCTTGTAGTAGTTTCTTTCCTTTTGAATCATTAATTCGACCAAGAACTAATACCTTAAAATTGCCTTCATTTTTTCTATA
>JALWML010000365.1 GCA_027083915.1 Lysobacterales bacterium
AAAGTCTTCATTGATAAATTGACCATAAGGTGATTTTCCATCGTAGTATTCAAATAATAATTGTAAAGGTCTATCAAAAAATCCTGTGTATTCAACACCCGCCTTAAAACTAATATTTGGATGCCAGTCTGATGCTTGCCATGACTTTAAATCTAATCCAAAAAGTGGATTAAACCACCGGTACTGATTTCCTCTGTATTGAACACCTGTTTGGAACTGAAATTTTTCAAGAGAACCCGGCTCAGAACGTACAATAAAACTACCGCCTAGATATGTTCCCCATTGGTTCATGTTACGGTAAGCCAATAAATCTATTGTTTCATAGGAAAGGTTAACGCGATTTGTTAAGTAGAAAGGATTATCAATAAGAAATTCATCACCCAAGTGCGTACTGCGGTGTGTGTATTTAAGGCGAAAATTACCTCGTTTGGTGTTTTTAACTAACTCTGCGCCAATCATAAAGTCAGTGTTTATTAATGCACCTCCACGGTTATTACGCGTATCTATTTCGCTTACATCAAATTGTGATTTAACCAATCCGATTAAATTAAAGTCTATTGATTTTTGGTATTCCAATATATCAAAAGTCTTTAACTTCAAGCGCGTCCCTACACCCAACAAAATAGCATTAATATCTTTACCCAAAAAATCCATACGCCCAAAAGTTGTAAATATTCGTGGCTCTTCAAGATCTGCCAGTAATGCTGACATGCGAAATTCACCAATTTTGTTGGCTAATTCTTTACTTTCATGTTTTTGAACAGGTGTATTAATTGCGTCGTAACATTCTAAACGCTCTTGTTGTTTACTAATTTCTCGACAAAGATTTAAACCTCTTTGTGTCGAATTTTCTTGTGTCTGCCCAATCATGGAAAACGACAGAGCAATGATTATGATTAATATTTTCATGGTTAGTCTATTTTTTGCATAAGTTCTATGCGATTATTCCAATAGTCAAAAAAAGAGAAGCGTTTGAAGTTATTGACACTTTGTTGCTCGACATATTTGATGCCTTGTTGGTAAAGGTATTCTTTCACTTTATCCAAATCATCCACCTCAAAGGCGGGATGTCTTTTTGAAACTCCTTTTATATCTTCAGTTCCTATGTGAATTTGAATATCAGCAACCTCAACCCAAAAGCCACCATTAATCTTCATTCGTTCGGGCTTTTCAATTTCTTTCAACCCCAAAATACCACAATAAAACTCTCGACCCTTGGTTTCTTCACCAGTAGGAATACAAATTTGAATATGATTTAGTCGATTAAATTGTATCTTCATTGCGAACTCTTTGTTTATAGAAGCGAGTTTTGTGTAACTCATGAAATAAATTCAGTAACTCTATTAGAGACCAATATTTCAATAAATCATTTCATTCGTCAGCAAAAACTTCGTAATGAACAACCTTGTCTTCAAACTCAAGCAGGAATTGTTTATCCTTTTCGTAATACTTAGGTATCTCATAATCTTCACCAGCAAAATTTTTGATTACTTCTAGATTTTCCCAATAGGTAATAAGAGTAAAGTGGGCAATTTCACCAACAACATGACTGAGAAAAGATAATTTCACAAACCCTTTTGTGCTTTTATAATCAGGCACAGCTTTTTCTTGCATAAACTGTGTGTATTCATCTTTATCAGATAATTTTGTCGTACCGTGCCATATTCGTGCAATCATATTAAAACCTCGCATTTCCAGGCGTTCTTGGGAAGGCAATCACATCACGAATATTCTGAATACCAGTGACATAACTAACCAATCGCTCAAATCCTAAACCAAAACCTGCATGAGGAACAGAACCATAACGACGTAAATCAATATACCATTTATAGGTTTCTAAATCTAAATCATGTTCTTTCATGCGCTCTATTAACACATCAAGGCGTGCCTCACGTTGAGAACCACCAATCAACTCACCAATTCCAGGCACTAACACATCCATCGCCGCAACAGTTTTACCGTCATCGTTACAATGCATGTAGAAAGGTTTGATTGATTTTGGGTAGTTCATGATAACCGTTGGTTTCTTGAAATGTTCTTCTGTTAAATAGCGTTCATGTTCAGTTTGCAAATCAATGCCCCACTCGACAGGAAATTCAAATTTCTTGCCACATTTTTCAAGTATCTCAATGGCATCAGTATAATTAACTCGAGCAAAAGAATCGGTTTGAAAAGATTCAAGGCGTTTAATAACACCTTTTTGCACAAACTTGTCAAAAAACTGCATATCATCGGCATTTTCTTCCAATACCGCTTTGAAAACATACTTCAAAAAATCTTCAGCTAAGTCCGCATTATCATTTAAATCGTTAAATGCTACTTCTGGCTCAATCATCCAAAACTCAGCCAAATGGCGTGTTGTGTTGGAATTTTCTGCTCTAAAGGTTGGTCCAAAGGTATAAACTTTTGACAAAGCAAGCGCGTGAGTTTCAACATTTAACTGCCCTGAAACGGTTAAATAGGTTTCACTGCCAAAAAAATCTTTGGAAAAATCCACTTCTCCTTTATCGGTTGTTGGTACATTGGCTAAATCCAATTGTGTAACACGGAACATGTCACCAGCACCTTCACAATCGCTGGAAGTGATAATGGGCGTGCTTATCCAGCAATAGCCTTTTTCATGGAAAAAACGATGCACAGCCTGCGCCAAAGTATTTCGTACGCGTGTCATGGCACTAAAAGTATTGGTACGCGGGCGTAAATGAGCAACCGTTCGCAAAAACTCCATGGTGTGTCGCTTTGGTTGAACAGGATAAGTCTCTGGATCTTCAACCATACCTGTAACTTCAACGCTATAGGCTTGGATTTCACAGGCTTGTTGACCGCCTGATTTGACTAACTTTCCCTTAATGATAGCAGAACAGCCAGTTGTTAAATGTTTAATCTCATCGGTATAATTATCCAAAGTATTATCGGCTATGACTTGAATGCCGTCAAAGCATGAACCATCATGCATAACAATGAATGAAAAACCCGCCTTTGAATCACGGCGATTACGTACCCATCCCTTGATGGTCACATCAGTATCAAAGGCGATATCGCCTGTTAGTGCTTGTTTGATTGTTATATCAACACATTTTGTCATATTATTTTCCAATTATTCTTTTGTAGTACACTTAAAATCAATCTTTTCTTCGATCGTTTTTGCGCCTTTCTTCAATATCGATACCAACGACAGGTTTACGCCTTTGTTTTATGCGTCTGTCGTCAAAGTCAATAGCCTTGTCTTCAACTCTTCTGTCTTTATTAACTCTTCGATTAACGACATCATCTGGTAGATCATATGAACGCCGATCTTTTTGACGTCGTTCTATATTATCTAACTCTGTTTGATTTTTATTGTCATTATCAGTCATTATATTTCTCTATTTATCGACTTGGTCCATTTAAAATAGCATATTCAACCGCATCAATTATTAAATCAACTTCCGCTGAAGTAATAGCAAAATGTGGAGTAAAACGTAAAGAGTTTTCACCACCATGAATGACGCCAACACCATTATAACGTAAGAATTCTTCGATTGAATCCGTACCGTAGGCTTTGAATTCTTTAGACAACTCACATGAAAACAACAATCCTGTTCCTTGAACATTTGTGACTTTGCCATCTAATTTTTCTTGTAAACCGTTAAGTTTTTCAACAAATTCTTTACCTCGCTCTAAGA
>JALWML010000366.1 GCA_027083915.1 Lysobacterales bacterium
CATATAAATAACTTAAAGTATTAATTAATAATACCATTCAGGTATTAACTCTGTGACTCAAACAGAATTTAATGATTGTTTGAATGAATGTTAGGATTTATTAATCTGGATTTGAGTATAAAGGAACAACAAGTGGATAAATATCTTCTGAAATAACGTTGAGAATGTTTTTTGAATTAAGGTTGTTTCTTATTTCTGAGGATGAAATATTAATTTGTTTCTTACTTTGACTGATGAAAATATCAGGGTTAATTGTTTTGAGTTGTTTAATAAAACTAAGGTTGATTTTATGCTGAGGTCTTTGGTTAATCAATAACCCAGAAACAGATAAAAGTTCGCGCCATTTATACCATTGACGAAATTTTGGCCATCTGCCTTTAAAATGATCCGCACTGACCATAAATAAACTGTTTTTTAAGTTTAAATAACGAAGTGTATTAATGCTAAAGTTACGATTGCCAGTTGTTTGAGCCAGTCTTTTTTCTACCTGACTCACCTCAATTTGGCAGCCTAATTGTTTGCTTAAGCGATTGGCAACTATTTCACACATCTTTACACGTTGTTCAAACTGTGCAATTGGTTTATTTTTACCACTGATTAAGTGCGGTTTGTAAACCGGAATTAATATAAACCTATCAATTTGGGCTTCCAATGTTCGAAGATAACTAACTCCATTGATAATTGCTTGTTCATGTCCTTTATGAATGGGGTCAGCGGTCAGTCCAAAAATAACATTATAGGATTTAGCCATAATTATGTGGATATCCATTTGTAATTGGCATGCGACGGTCTTTGCCAAAAGCCATTTTGGTCACACGCGGGCCAAGGGCTGCTTGTTGGCGTTTGTATTCGTTTCTGTCCACCATCTTTAATATCTTTTTTACCAAGTCTAAATCGTATCCTTCATTGGCAATTTGTTCGGCATCTTTAAAATCGTGAATATAGCCTTTTAAAATTGCATCCAACTGATCATATTCAGGTAAGGAATCTGAATCTTTTTGATCGGGTCGCAACTCCGCAGAAGGCGGTTTGTGGATGGTGTTTTGTGGAATAACAGGACTAATTGAATTGCGGTATTCGCACAATTCATAAACTTGTTGTTTAAATAAATCTTTGATAATGGCAAATCCGCCAGCCATATCACCATAAAGCGTGCTGTAGCCGACAGCAATTTCACTTTTGTTGCCTGTGGACAATAAAATGGCATTCTGGTTATTGGCAAAACTCATGGCAATTACGCCACGAATACGAGCTTGGATATTTTCATCGGTGAGATTTTTAAAATAATCATTCATCAATGGCGACAAAGTCTCTTCAAACCCTGCATGAAAAGGTTCGATTGTAATAGTATGCGTTTTGATGTTTAAATTCTTGGCAAGTGCTAAGGCATCATCAATAGAATGAGTAGATGAAAATTTAGAAGGCAACAATAAACCAGTAATGTTTTCCGCGCCCAAGGCATCGGTTGCAATGGCAGCGGTTAAGGCCGAATCAATGCCACCAGATAAACAAATAATGGCTTTGTTAAAACCATTTTTATGAAAATAATCTCGCGTACTTAATGTTAATGCCTGATAGATTTCTGTTAATCTATTCAAGCGAGGAGTGATGAATTTATCCTGTTTTTGTGTATCAAAGATTAGCAGTTGTTCGGCAAATGTTTTGCATTGTGCAAGCACTTGACCTTGATCATCAATTACAACACTGGTGCCATCGAAAACTAACTCGTCTTGCCCGCCAACCAAATTACAATAAATTAAATTGGCATGGTTATCCTTGCATCTTTTTTGTAACATGCGAATGCGAGAACCAATCTTACCCGAGGCATAAGGCGAGGCAGAAATATTGATTAGCCAATCAATATTTTGTTTGGCCTGATCGGCAACAATTTGTGCATCATTCCAAATATCCTCACAAATATTTACACCAAACTTATAGCTTTGTTCCTTAATTTCTACTTCTACAATGCCATCGTGCGAACCCTTAGTGAAATATCGGTGTTCATCAAACACCAAATAATTGGGCAATTGCTGTTTATCATATATCATCTTAATCGTGCCATCTTGAATAAACGCCGCAGAATTATGGCGTTTTTCAGGTTCATTCGGATGATTGCGAGGAAAACCAATCACTACACATATATCATGACACTGCTCTGCGATGGTTTTAACCGATGCCAAACAATCATCAATGAATTGTTGGTGATACAACAAATCTTCAGGCAAATATCCACATACTGTCAGTTCAGGAAATACAATCAAATCCACAGATTGCGCTTGTGCTTTTTTGATATTATTTAAAATTTTGTCTTGGTTCTTTTTAAGATGACCAACGGTTAAATTGATTTGTGCTATGGCTAATTTCATTTGTTATCCTCACGATAATGACAGCCAATGCTAACTTTATTTGACCAAGCAGCTAGTGTCGTTATGATGGCTGTTCGCACCGTATTCCTTAAACCAATTAAAGCATCAGAGACTTTATTATTGCGGTAAAATCCTTCGATGTCGGTTTCTAAATTGCGTAATTCTCGTAAGGCTCGCATCAGTCTTTCGGGCGAACGACTGACACCAACATAATTCCACATGATGGATTGAATGCGGTTAATGTCGTGCTGAATAAGCACTTCATCGGCGAAATTATTTTTGTTGGTTTGCCAAGGTGGAATGGTTTTTTCATCAATGACGTGGTTTGCTTGTTTGGCAATTGTGCGGGCAGATTCTAGACCCCAAACCAAGCCTTCAAGCAAGGAAGTGCTTGCCAAGCGATTGGCTCCATGCAAACCCGTGCAAGCGACTTCGCCAATGGCATAGAGTTGCTCAATATCAGTTTTGCCCTGCATATCAACCCAAATACCACCACACGAATAATGGGCAGCAGGTGTGACTGGAATCAATTGTTTGCTAATATCCACATCAAATTTTAGGCAATAATTGTAGATGGTGGGAAATTTATCAATAATCTCCTTAGCAGGTAATATGGATTTGATGTCCAGATACATGCACGGCTCATCGTTTATCGTCATTTCGGTGAAAATACTCCGAGAAACCACATCCCGCGGTGCTAAATCCAACCATTTTGGTGCATATTTTTGCATAAATGGTTCGCCTTTAGCATTGACCAATTTGGCACCTGCTCCACGTACGGCTTCAGAAATAAGAAAATTATCGGCTCCTTTTTTGTAAAAAGTGGTGGGATGAAACTGCACAAACTCGCTATTGATTATCCGTGCACCAGCCCGATTTGCCATGGCAATACCATCACCTCGCGAACCTTTGGGATTGCTTGAATGCAAAAATATTTGCCCAAGACCACCACTGGCGAGAATGGTATTATCGGCTAAAATTCGTTTCACTTTTCCAGATTTGTTATCCAAAACATAAGCACCAATGCAACGGCGACGTTCATAAACCGTCAGTTTATCGGTGCTGTGGTGGTTGGGCGTGATTAAATCAATGGCGGTGTGTGCGGTCATTACCGTGATTAACGGATTATTGCTTGCCTCGGTGCTCAAGGCTTTTTGAATGGCTAGACCAGTGGCATCTTTGGCATGAATAATGCGATTGACCGAATGAGCGGCTTCTTTGCAACGAGCGAGTTGATTATCTTCTTCATCAAAGGTAATGTGTAATTT
>JALWML010000367.1 GCA_027083915.1 Lysobacterales bacterium
GCCTATGATTTCGCGGATAGCACCGATGATGACTAATACAAGGGCAAAGCCTAATCCTGTGAAAAAACCATCTTTTATGGAGAGCCATACGGAATTTTTGGAGGCAAAGCTTTCAGCACGTGCCATGATGATGCAGTTGGTGACGATAAGTGGAATAAAAATACCTAGGATTAAATACAGTTCATGGAAGTAGGCATTCATAAACATTTCCAGCGCGGTAACGACACTAGCGATAATGAGGACAAATAATGAGATGCGTATTTCTTTACTGATAATGGGTTTAATTGCAGAGACCAGCGCATTAGTTATCGTTAAGGTGAATACCGTCGCAATAGCGAGTCCAAGTGCATTGACAACGGAGTTGGAGACTGCCAGCAATGGGCATAAACCCAGTAATTGTACTAATGCAGCATTGTCATCGATTAATCTTTTACGTATAAATCCACTCATTTGACGGTGTCCTCTTTGTCTTCTTTTTCTGTATTCAGAAACTCTTGTTGAAACAATAAGGCTTGTTTAATGGCAGCGACTACTGCACGTGGTGTAATAGTTGCGCCCGTTATTTGGTCGAATTGTCCACCATCGCGTTTGACTTTCCAGTTTTTTTCACCAACTTTCTTGAGTGATAGTGTAGGAAATTGTTTGAGCCAATCACTTTTATTGGTCACAATTAAATCACCCAAACCTGGCGTTTCGTGTTGTTCTAAAATTTTAACAGCAGTTATTTCACCATTGTTTTTTATGCCAACCATCAAGTCAATATCACCAGAATAACCATTGCGAGCAGTGACAGGTACTGCCAAAGCAGTTGTTGTACCGTTTAATGTGCCAATATACAAGGCTTGTTGTTTGCGGTGCCCTAATAATTTTGGTCGATTGATTAGTCGCACATCTTGGGTTAAATCGTTGTCATGTAAGGCATCAGGAATTAAATCTTTTAAGCTTTCCAGTAACAGTGTTTTCTTTTGTTCAGCAATTTTATCACGGGTTGCATTTTCACTAAACATAAGCAAACCACTGGCGAAGAAAGTCACCAAGGCTAAAACTAAAGGAATTTTGATAAAATTACTCATTTATCTTTTTGCCCAAAAGCTTTAGGGATGGTCAAACGATCAATCAGAGGTGCAGACATATTCATTATTAAGATACCAAATGCAACACCATCTGGGAAGTTGCCAAATTCGCGCACTAAGATGGTCATGATGGCAACACCTGCACCAAAGATGAGTTGTCCTTTATGTGATGAGCAACCAGTAGTTGGGTCGGTGGCAATAAAGAATGCACCTAGCATTAATCCGCCTGAAAAAACATGTTGAAGTGGCCCAATAAAATTATCAGGATCAATTAAATAAAAAGGCAGAGAAAAAGCAATAGTTGTGAGCAAGACGGCAGTAGGAACGCGCCAAGTAATAATTTTTTTATAAATTAAAAACAGTCCTCCCAGAAAATACATATTAGCAACCCACTCCCAACCAAGGCCTCCAAAATCACCAAAAACTATACCAGTTGTTATTTCACTCATCATCTTATCTTGTGAAATACCCGTTTTAATTAAATCCAATGGTGTGGCTTGGGTTAAGGTGTCAAAATCAATTGCACTAGGAAATTTTCCTAAAAAGATGGCTTGCAGGTTTTCCCAAAAACTCATGGCATAAGGACTAATCGAATGCGGAGGCAACCACGTGCTCATGGCTTGTGGAAATGATATTAAAACAACAGCAAATCCCAACATAGCAGGATTAAAAATATTTTGACCTAGTCCACCAAATAAATGTTTGGCAACAACAATAGCAAAAAACATGCCGATAAAACTTATCCACCACGGTGCAACAGGTGATATGCATAAAGCAAATAACAGCCCAGTAACAAAGGCAGAATAATCTTTGAGAAACAGTTTAATGGGTTTGCCTAGCAATTTCAGGGAGATAGCTTCAAAAAACAGCGCAAAGACAATGCTGAGTGTGAGTTGGATAATAATGCCTGTGCCAAAAAACAGCACATGAGCAAGCATAGCTGGAACCAGTGCCAGCCAAACGGTTAGCATGACTTTGGCTACGCTGTTTTTATTTGGAATATGCGGTGCACTTTCGGTGTTGAAGACCTTATTATGCATTGTCATCTGCCTCCTGTGCTTTGGCTTTTTGTTGTGCGATTTTATCTGCTTTGGCTTTTTGAATTCGTTCCATTGTGGCACTTAAGTCCTTTTGGATTTTGTCGGGATTGGTGGTTCTCTTTCTTGTTCGTTTGCGTTTAGCTGCCCGTTCAGCTTTTAAACGTTGCAAACGGGCTTCGCGTTGTTCGTGTCGGATTTGGGCTTTATCAGATTTTTCACGTTTAAAGTCTAGATATTTTAACTCCGATTTTGCATAACGGTAATAATCAACCAATTTAATTTGACTCGGGCACACCCAAGCACAAGCACCACATTCTATGCAGTCAAACAAGTGGTGTTCGCGTGCCTTCTCAAGGTTTTCGCCCTTGATATACCAGTGTAATTGTTGTGGTAATAAATAGGCGGGGCAAACATTGACGCATTCACCACAACGAATACAGGGCAAAGTATTGCTGTAATGCTGGGTGCTTTTCTCGCTTAAAGCTAAGATACAATTAGTGGTTTTATCGATACCAATGGAACAATTTGGCATGGAATAGCCCATCATGGGTCCGCCAATAATTAATCGGTGTGTTTTCTCTTTATCAAAATCAGCATGTTGCAGTAAATGACTCATGGGCGTGCCAATAGCTGTAATAAAGTTTTGCGCTGTTCCAATACAATCACCTGCAATGGTAACGATACGTTCAACCAGTGGACGACCTTGCACAATAAAATCACTTAAGGCTTTAATGGTGCCAACATTTTGCACAATTATGCCTAAGTCAAGTGGCAAACCTCCTGAAGGGACTTCTTGACCAGTCAGAACTTTTATTAATTGCTTCTCGCCACCTGCTGGATAAATTGTTGGAACTTTTATCACATTAATGTTTTCTAGGGCTCGCTCTTTAACGCGCTTTTCAATGTTAGATTTGATGTTGCCGACTTGATCTTCAAGGGCAAAGATGGCTTGGCTTGCTCCTGACGCTTTCATCATTAACAATATACCATTAATTAAATCTTCAGGATAATCGAGCATTAATTGTTCATCACAGGTGATGTAGGGCTCACATTCAGCACCGTTGACAATTAAGGTATTAATGTGATTGTCAGGATTATATTTTAAATGAGTTGGAAATCCCGCACCACCAAGTCCAACAAGTCCTGCTTCGTGAATACAGTTGATAATGTATTCTGGAGTTACTGAATCAATATAGGCTTGATTAATTTCCCTTTTGGCTAAATCAACCCATTTTTCCTTACCATCTGAAGTAATTTCTATAACCGTAGCAATATCAGCCTCAGGACTTGCTGTCGCTCGTTGCTTGATTGCGCTAATTTCACCAGATGTAGAGGCGTGAATATATGATCCATTTGTGGTATCAGGTTTAGCAATAATTTGTCCTTTTAAGACTTTGTCACCCACTTTAACCAAAGACTTGGCAATATTTCCACGGTTAATTCGTAATGATATATAGACTTTTTGTGCAATGGGTAAACGCGACAGTCCATTTTTTAATGAGTCATTTTTGTGGTGTGGTAATTTGATGCCACCTTGTAACTTATACAACTGATGCGGATTAACAGAATTTACCATTGTTGTGCCTCTGCAATGGTTTCAAAGAGTTTCGGTTTTTCAATGCGTTGGATAAATTTGGGTAATGGAGCTTCGATAGAGATAATGCAATCCACAGGACAGGCAGGAATACAAAGGTCACAGCCGGTGCAGGCATCAATTATAATAGTATGCATGTGCTTGGCTGCACCAACGATGGCATCAACAGGACAGACTTGAATGCATTTTGTGCAACCGATACAGTCTTTTTCAACGATTTCAACCACCATGTCAACTTCTTTGACCTCGCCATTTTCTGGATTGAGTTCTAAGACTTCTACATCTAACAATTCAGCTAGTTTTTTAACTCCTTCTTCGCCACCCGGAGGGCATTGGTTTATTTGAGCTTCACCATTGGCAATCGCTTCTGCATACGGCTTGCAGCCTGGGTAAGTGCATTGTCCACATTGAGTTTGCGGTAATATAGCATTAATTTGTTCAACTATGGGGTTGCCTTCAACCTTAAACTTTTTCGATACCCACATGACTATCAGTCCAAAGACCAATGACACGAGTGAGATAATGATTAAACTAACAAAAGGATTCATCTAACGTACCATTCCACCAAAACCCATAAAGGCAATCGACATGATGCCCGCGGTGACTAAAGCAATCGGCGTGCCTTTGAAGGATTCAGGAATATCCGCCATTTCGATGCGTTCACGTATAGCTGAAAATAAAACCAAAACAAAAGTAAAGCCAATAGATGCCCCAAAGCCAAAAACTGCAGATTCGATTAAATTGTTTTGTTCTTGAATATTGAGTAAAGCCACACCCAAAACAGCACAGTTGGTGGTAATTAAGGGTAAGAAAATCCCCAATACTTGATAGAGCAGAGGAGAGGTTTTGTGTAAAATCAGTTCAGTGACTTGTACAGTGACAGCAATAACAAGAATAAAACTCAATGTTTTGAGGTATTCGAGTCCAAGTGGTACCAATAAATAAGTATGAATGAAATAACTTAAGATAGATGAAAGCGTCAAAACAAAGGTTGTCGCTAAGCCCATACCTAATGCGGATTGGTATTTACTCGACACGCCCATAAAAGGACAAAGCCCTAAAAATTTAACCAACACAAAGTTGTTGATAAATACGGCACTAATGAAGATGAAAAATAGTTCTGACATTAAAAATCATAAGGATTTAAAAAAGTGTATTTTATCAGAAGTATGTCAATAAAACATAAATCCTTATGGGATTACTTCTCTACAAACGCATTCTCTAACACATAATGACCTTGGGTTCTTTTTTTAGCTTTAATAAAGCCCATTTCGTCTAAAATATCGGACATATCTTTAATTAATGCTTCACTGCCACACAGCATAAATCGGTCGTCTTCCAAGTTTATTTTGGGCAAACCTAAATCTTTAGCAAGTTTTCCTGATTTTATTAAATCGGTTAATCGTCCTTGGTTTTTAAATTCTTCACGGGTAACAGTAGGGTAATAAAGAAGTTTCTCTTTGACAATATCTCCAATAAATTCATTGTTGGGTAATTTTTGCGTGATCAAATCATGATAGGCAAGGCATTTTTTATATCGTGCACCATGAGTAAGAATGATTTTATCAAACTGTTCATACACTTCAGGGTCTTTAATAATGCTCATAAATGGTGCAAGCCCTGTTCCAGTACTAATTAACCAGAGGTTTTTACCTGGCAGGGTATAATCAGTCACCAATGTGCCCGTTGATTTTTCGGAAAGCATTAATTCATCGCCCACTTTGATATGTTGTAACTTTGAAGTCAGAGGTCCATTGGGTACTTTGATGCTAAAGAATTCCAGTTCTTCTTCGTAATTAGCACTAGCAATTGAATAGGCACGCATCAGTGGTTTTCCTTCATCTTCAATGCCAATCATCACAAAGTGACCATTTTTAAAACGGTAAGTTGGTTTTCTTGTTGTTCTAAAACTAAAAAGGCGTTCATTCCAATGCCTTACACAAGTTACGGTTTCTGTAATATATGCCATATAAAATAGTGATTTTTAAAAATCGGACATTGTACAGGAAAGAGACAAATGAAAATTAACTTATATCAAGTTTTATATGATTAGTGGTATTTGTATTCGACATTTGATGGTATTTCTTTATTATGTGCGGGGTTAATAAATTTTAAATTGGATTAATTATGAAAAATTATGGTACTTTAGATGCTTCTTACAAAGCAGCGGGTGAAGAAAAGGGAATTAGAAAATTAGTTGATGATTTTTATCACGAAATGGAAACACAATTAAAAGGACAGCATATACGTTCTATGCATAAAGACTCATTGGATGTGATTAAAGATAAACTGGCTTTATTTTTAATGGGATGGCTAGGTGGGCCACGTAAATATGCAGAAAAATACGGTGGGATTTCAATACCCATGGTTCATAAACATCTTGTCATTAATGAAGAAGAACGCGATGCATGGTTGTTTTGTATGCAAGAAGCGTTAAAATACCAAGATTATGAAGAAGATTTTAAGGAATATTTGTTAGTGCAATTATCACGACCAGCCAATCGCATTATGCAAGTCTCACAAGCCAGTAATCATTAGAAAAATATGAAAATAGCACAATCACCCATAAACAAAACCTGCAAAGAACGTGAAATTCTGAATAAGGAGCTATCGTTTGATAACAAAAAAATACTTGAATTAGGCTGTGGTAAGGCGAAACTTACCCGTATTATAGCGCAAGGTGGCAAGAATAGGCATGTAACAGCTACTGAAGTGGATAAAATTCAACACGAAAAAAATTGTGCGTTAACAGATTTGCCTAATGTGGATTTTGTTTTTGCAGGTTCTCAAGATTTACCTTTTGATGATAATAGTTTTGACACTATTCTTTTGTTTAAATCCTTGCATCATGTGCCGATGGAATATATGGCTGCTGCCATGAAGGAAATTGCACGGGTTTTAAAACCTGGTGGGTTAGCTTATATATCTGAACCTATTTTTGCGGGTGATTTTAATGATATATTAAAATTATTTCATGATGAGCAAGAGGTTAGAGCTGCGGCTTTTGATGCGATTAAAAACTCTGTAAAAAAAGGTGATTTGAAATTAGTGAAGCAAATATTCTTCAATACACCGCGTAATTACCCTGAATTCAGTGATTTTGAGCAATTGATTATCAATGTCACTCACAGTAATCACCAATTAAGTGATGAATTAATGCAAGAAGTTAAACAGAAATTTATGGCACACATGACGGATACTGGCGCACATTTTGAAACGCCGATTCGGGTTGATTTATTAACAAAATAATGAAGTGCTTTGATGTTATTGTTATAGGGGCTGGTGCGGCTGGTTTAATGACAGCCATTAGTGCTGGTAAACGAGGGCGAAGCGTGCTTGTATTAGATCATTCCAATAAAGTTGGCAAAAAGATTTTGATGTCGGGTGGTGGACGTTGTAATTTCACCAATTATGATATTCAATCTGAAAACTATATTTCACATAATCCACATTTTTGTAAATCGGCATTGAGTCGTTACACGCAATGGGATTTTATTGCCTTAGTTGAAAAACACGGCATTGCCTACCATGAAAAAAAACTTGGTCAATTATTTTGCGATAACAAATCCAAAAATATTTTAAATATGCTATTAGATGAATGTGAGCAAGTAAATGCCACAATTCGAGACCATTGCAGTATTGAAAAAACTACTAAAACTGAACAAGGATTTAAAGTCAAAACCAATCAAGGAACTTTTTCGAGTGAGTCATTAGTCACTGCTACAGGCGGACTATCCATTCCCAAGATGGGGGCAACTGGATTTGGGTATGAAATCGCCAAACAGTTTGGTATTGATGTGTTACCAACTCAAGCTGCACTTGTGCCTTTTACCTTAAATGATAAGATGAAAGCTGATTTTGTTGAACTCTCAGGTACTTCAGTTGATGCAATAGCTTCGTGTAATGATCAATCCTTTCGCGAAAATATCTTGTTTACTCACCGCGGATTAAGTGGTCCTGCAATTTTGCAAATATCCAGTTATTGGAATCAAGGCAATGAAGTTGTTATTAACTTATTACCAGATTGTGATGTGGTAGAATTATTAAACAATAACCCCAAGAAGCAACTTAAAACGGTATTGAGTGAATTATTGAGCAAAAAGCTCGCTAATACTTTATGTGAGTTATGGTTTAAAGAATTCGCTTTTAAAGCATTGGCTGAAGTTTCCAAGGAAAACAAGGAACAAATTGTCAAACAATTAACTCATTGGCAATTTAAGCCAGGTGGCACCGAAGGTTATCGCACAGCGGAAGTTACACTCGGCGGCATTGATACCGATGAGGTTTCTTCAAAAACATTTGAGTCCAAAAAGATCAAAGGCTTATATTTCGTTGGCGAAGTCCTAGATGTCAGCGGACACTTAGGCGGCTACAATTTCCAATGGGCTTGGTCATCAGGTTTTGCAGCAGGGCAGTTTGTTTAGTTTTAACTATCTTTGTTTCTTAAACCCATCTCTGGCTTTTTTTCGTTGCCTTATCAAACCTTGCTGTGATGTATTGGCAACGAGTTTTCCATCTAGGGTAAAAACGCGTCCTTGAGCAAACCCTCGTCCACCACTTGCCACTGGACTAAAACAATCATAAAGCAACCAATCATTGACATTAATATCATGGTGAAACCACATAGCATGATCAAGGCTGGCAATTTGCAATGTTGGATCAAGATATGACACAGGGTGTGGAAATGTTGAAGTGGCAACCAAATGAAAGTCTGAAACAAATGCCAGTAATTGACGATGTAACGGTTGGTCATTAGGTACCTTATCTCGTGCTTTAAACCAAATTTGCCTAATGGGTTCACTGGGGTTTAAATCAAATGGATCAATATCGTCAGCAAAACGAAACTCAAAAGGTCCTTGAGTGGTCATTAAGCGGCGCATTCTTGGTGTGAGTGATTGGATTTGTTCATTAGTTAGAAAGGGTTTTTCATCCAATTCATTGGGTTTAGGAACCTTGGGAGCATCAACTTGGTGTTCGTAACCTTTTTCTGGTATTTGAAATGAAGCTGCTAAGTTTAAAATCGGACGCCCATGTTGTATAACCACGACTCGACGGTTGCTAAAACTGCGTCCATCTCTGGCTCTATCAACTTGAAAAACAACGGGTTTTTTGACATCACCTTCGCGTAAAAAATAAGCATGAAAGGAATGTGCTTGTCTGCCTTCCACAGTGCGATAGGCAGCTGCCAAAGCTTGAGATAAAACTTGCCCGCCAAATATTCGCCCCGTTCCGATGTCTAGTGATTGAGCACGATAGAGGTTTTCTTCGAGTTTTTCGAGATTAAAATATTGCAATAAGTTTTCAATTTGATTCATAATTATTTATTTAAGCTGCCCGTATTGATTAGTGTGATTTTTTGCATAATTTCTACCCATGGAAACATTTTTCCTGGATCCATTTTACGACGAATATAGATTTCAGGGTTATTGTCAGAAGGTATTAGTCGCCTATCCAAATCTTCATGGCCTGTAATATACTTTAAGCTAGGTATTTCTTTTTTTAATTGATTGATTAAATCAACAAGTGCATCAATTTGAACTTGCGGATAGGGATCATACATGATTTGTGCGTTGGTTTTATGCCAGTTAGGAAAACGTCCCAAATTATCTAACTCAATACCAATAGAATTGGGATTATGTCCGCGAACATGATGAGCAATGCGATTATTTTCAACCCATTGTTCTATTTTGCCCTGTTTTGATACATAATAGTGACCAGAATTGCCCGTGCCAGAATCGTAATGGATTTTTTCACCATAAACCCGAGCAGATGGAATGTCAGGGAGTTCCGTACAATGGATAACAATCATTTCAATCCCTGAAAGTTGACGAGATTGTAGTTTGTCATTGTAAGGCAATAAGTTTTTCAATGGATGAGTCAATAGAATAACCTTGGTAAAAGAATATATTTTAGCAAATTTTTCACTTATTTTAAGCTTTTTGTAAATTTAGGGTGTAATTAGTAAAATCTACTGAATTATTATTTGCAAAGACCTTATAAACCAAGTAAAATCCGCCGGCTATGAAACAACTACCAGAAAAAATTGCTTTGGATAAGGCAGTTCACGGACAAAGATGTTACCGAGGGAATGTAAAACTAAATAAAATGTCACGTTTACTTGATGTTTTAGCTGGCTCTGATGGGAAAGCTGATTTTTCGATTCAATTTGATCGAGCAGCACGATTATTGGGAAAGGCAAAAGTGAGTGTCGATACTGATTTGCCTTTGATTTGTTCAGTTACTGGTAAAGAGTTTTTGTTTCATGTAGAAATTAATTCTACTATAGGGTTTATAGATGATTTAGCTTATGAAGAGTTCATTGGCGATGATATGGAAGCCTCATGGGTAGAGAATGGTTTTGTTAAACCATTAGAGATAATAGAAGATGAGTTGATTATTGCTGTGCCTGATGCACCTTTTGCTGAGGACTTCGCTAATGAAGTTGAACAAGAGGTTGTTAATAAAACAGATAATAAACCCAACCCATTTGATGTATTAAAAAGTTTAAAATAATTGTAGATTTACTGGAGAATATACCATGGCAGTACAAAAAAGCCGCAAAACACCTTCGAGAATTGGCATGAGACGTTCTCATGATAGTTTGAAAGCACGCACATTATCAACAGATCCAGAAAGTGGTGAAGTTCATATCCGTCACCATGTAACAGCTGAAGGCTATTACAAGGGTAAAAAAGTTATCGATATGGCTGATGACTTTATTGAAGACGAAGATTAAATTTCACTAAGCTTTAATTAGCTTAGGAATAATAGTTTAGAACGGGGTTTAGATTTTTCTAGACTCCGTTTTTTTATGGAATTAACAGACTCATTTTGTGTCTAATCTCTTTTGACGTTATAATTGCTAAACTATGGATAAAACTAAACAAAAAGAATTGACAGTTATTTCAGTTGATTTAATGGGTGGTGATGATTACCCAGATACGCGCTTTGAAACTTTGTTACGTATATTAAAATCACAAGAAGGCATTGGTTTTCGTGTCTTTGTTTCTCAAAGCTATCTTAAGACTATAGAGCATCGAATTGTTTCCTTGGATAAAAAACATATAGATTTTATTGCTTGTGGGCGTTCGGTTTCGATGGCTGAATCGCCTTTTAGTGCTTTGCGTCAAAAACGTGATTCAAGTTTGTCCTTAGCCATTAAAGATGTGGCAGAGAACAATTCAGATGCTTGTGTAACTGCTGGTAATACTGGTGCGATGGTCGCTTTAGCAAAACATTGGCTCAATCCTTTGTATGACATAGAAAAAGTGGTTTTAGCTACCTTGCTTCCCAGTCGATCACGGCGTTCTTTATTGTTAGATGTTGGTGCAACAATTGAAGCCAGTGCCGATGATTTATATAATTTTGCTCGGTTAGGTAGTGCGTGGCAAAGTGCGGTTAATGGCATTGATTTCCCTGAAGTCACATTATTGAATATTGGCATGGAAAGTAACAAAGGTGTCGATGCCGTAAAGCAAGCCGATGTCATGTTAAAAGAATCAGATTTAAACTATAAAGGTTATTGCGAGGGCACACATTTATTCAATGGATATTCGGATGTCATTTGTTGTAATGGTTTTGTTGGAAACATTACTTTGAAGTCGTGTGAAGCGATGGCTTCCTTTATAAAAAATGAAAGCGATGACCCTGCTAAAAGCTCTTTATGGCAAAAAATCAAAAAAGGTATGCGAATTGTTGAGCCAGATAAGTATAATGGAGCGCTTTTACTGGGTTTAGAAGGTGTGATAGTTAAGAGTCACGGTGCTTGTAATGCTATGGCATTTGATGCAGCATTGCACCAAGCATTTAAAACGGCACAACAACCCATAATTTCTAAAATGACAGAACTACTGGAGAAATCTTAAAATGACAATTTATTCAAAAATCATAGGTACTGGTCGATATTTACCAGAAAAAGTATTAACCAATAAAGACTTAGAAAAAATTGTCGACACCAATGACCAGTGGATACAAGAACGTACTGGCATTAAGCAAAGACACGTTGTTGCTGAAGGGCAGTACACATCTGATTTAGCTTATAATGCCTCAATTAAAGCTCTAGAGGCTGCAGGAATTAAAGCTGATGATTTGGATATGATTTTGGTTGGAACAACAACCCCTGATTTGATTTTTCCAAGTACGGCATGTTTGTTACAAAGTAAACTTGGCTGCCCTGGCATAGCAGCATTTGATGTTAATGCTGCTTGCAGTAGTTTTGTTTATGCTTTGAGTGTTGCTGATAAATACATAAAATCTGGTACACATAAACGCATACTGGTTGTTGGTGCTGAGACGCTAACACGAATCATCAATTGGGAAGACCGCACAACTGCTGTTTTATTTGGTGATGGAGCAGGGGCTGCAGTATTAGAAGCAAGTGATGAACAAGGCATACTTTCCACACATATTCATGCTAATGGCGACCATGCAGATTTGTTAACGACCAATAAAGGTCCTTCTCGCGGAATGGATGATTCGCAAACAGGTCCAATTGCCATTATGATGAAAGGCAATGCTGTTTTTAAAGTGGCTGTGAAAACATTGGGTTCAATTGTTGATGAGACTTTAGAACACAATAACATGGAAAAATCTGATATTGATTGGTTGGTTCCACACCAAGCGAATCTTCGCATTATTACAGCAACAGCCAAAAAACTCAAAATGGATATGGATCAAGTGATTGTTACTGTTGATCAAACTGGTAATACCTCAGCAGCATCTGTACCAATGGCATTGGATTACGGCATACGTTCAGGAAAAATTAAACCCGGACAAACAGTATTACTCGAAGCATTTGGTGGTGGTTTTACATGGGGCTCAGCTTTACTTAAACTCTAAATTCGTAGGGTGGGCTTTCCCACCATTGCCATATAATAAAATAAAAAAGGTGATTTAATGAAAAATCTTGCATTCGTTTTCCCAGGACAAGGCTCACAAGCAGTTGGCATGATTGCTGATTTGTATGAAGCTTATCCACAAATTCAGCATCAATTTGCCCGTGCCAGTGATGTGTTGGAGCTTGATTTGATGGAGATGGTAACATCTGATCCACATAATCAACTTAACCAAACCCAATATACCCAACCAGCATTGCTAACAACCTCAGTTGCAATCTGGGAACTTTGGAAGGAAAAATCTAAACTTCGTCCAACCTATATGGCAGGTCATTCATTAGGCGAATATTCTGCTTTGGTTTGCGCTGAATCTTTGGCTTTTGAAGATGCAGTATTATTGACCCATAAACGTGGACAATACATGCAAGATGCCGTACCAGCAGGAACGGGTGCAATGGCAGCTATATTGGGCTTAACTGACGAACAAGTTATTGAAATTTGCAGTGATGATAATGTTACCGCAGCAAATTTTAATTCACCTGGACAAGTGGTTATCTCCGGCAGTAAAGAAGCTGTTGAGAAGGCAGGAGAACTGGCAAAAGAAGCCGGTGCCAAACGAGTGATGCCATTACCAGTGAGTGTACCATCACATTGTGAGCTTATGCGACCAGCAGCTGAAAGGCTTGCTGACGATTTAGTTGCAATTAATATGAAAACCCCCATGACTCCAGTGATTCATAATGTTGATGTTAAACCACATATATCCCCAGAGAAGATTAAAAAATTACTGGTAGAACAGCTTTATGAATCAGTTAAATGGACTCAAACCAATCAATATTTCCTTGACCATAAAATAGACACTATTGTTGAATGCGGGCCAAATAAAGTTTTATCTGGATTAGCAAAACGCTTTAACCGTGGATGGAATATACACTCACTTAACACCAGCAAAGGCTTTGAAAAAGCTCTGCAATTGGGAGAATAATCATGAAAATTACTTTAAATAACCAAATCGCCTTAGTTACGGGAGCCTCTCGTGGAATAGGAGCAGCAATCGCCCAAACATTAATTCAAGCAGGTGCTTTTGTTATAGGCACGGCAACATCAGAGGCGGGTGCTCAAGTGATTGACGAAAAATTAGGCAAAAATGGCATCGGAAAAGTCTTAGATGTCAGTAATGCCGATTCAATTGCCACTTTAATGGCTGATTTAAAAGCAGATAAAAAGCTACCAACAATTTTAGTTAATAATGCAGGTGTTTCTAAAGATAACCTACTTATGCGTTTAAAAGATGACGAGTGGGATTGGTTGATGGATACCAACCTAAAGTCAGTCTACCGCATGAGCAAAGCGTGTATGCGCCCCATGATGAAAGCGCGTAATGGGCGTATCATTACCATCGGCTCAGTTATCGGCTCAATGGGCAATCCCGGGCAAAGTGTTTACGCAGCAGCCAAAGCTGGATTAATCGGTTTCAGTAAATCACTAGCCAAAGAAATAGGCTCACGTAATGTCACCGTCAATGTCATCGCACCTGGATTTATCCAAACAGATATGACCAAAGAAATGAGTGAAGAAAACAAAGAAGCCATGGCAAAAACCATACCATTAGGCAAATTAGGTGAAGCACAAGACATAGCCAATGCTGTATTATTTTTGGCATCGGATATGGGGCAATATATCACCGGAGAAACATTGCATGTAAACGGCGGAATGCTCATGAATTAATACTTATATCATGCTATAAATGCCCAATCTAAGCTCTTAAAAAAGAATCGTTTATACTTAAACTCATTTTTTTAAGAACTTACCTTGAGCATTTCTAACACAATCTAAGAATTAACTGGTAACTCAAATATGAACTATAAAAATCTAATTGGATTAAGACTTGAAAGTTGTCGGCTTTCAAAAGGGTCTTATTCTTTTGAGTTAGATGGCTGTATAAAAGGAGAACATTAT
>JALWML010000368.1 GCA_027083915.1 Lysobacterales bacterium
GCCATATCCGTCTTTAGGTGTGGCAAATTCCCACGAGTCCATAACACTGTCAATGATATTTATTCCCAATCCGCCTGGTCGTGTTTGCGTTAAATCTCGTGGTTTTATCGAGTTATCATAAACCAAAGAAGCATAATCACGAAGATAAAAAACCAGTGTGTTATTTTGTAATTTAAAGGATAAATCAATTTTACCTGTTTCATCGTTATTGTAAGCATGACGATAGATATTGCTGACAGCTTCATCTAAACACAAAACCAATTGTTGTTCAGTTGCTGCATCAAATCCTTGAGATTGAACAATTTCTGACACTTTTGCTCGAACCATTTTCAAGTTGACTGGATCTGCCATAAAACTAATGCCATCAAGGTAGGTTTCGTGTACATTGTCTCTTTTTTCGACTAATAACAATGTTGCATCATCTGCTAATTGTTGTCTGCGAACATAGGTTATGATTTTTCCTACCCGAACTTCTGCCGATTCTGCTTCAACCGTTTTGATGTATTCTATTAAGCCATCAGTTCCTAAATGCTCTCCATTCTCAAGACGTGCATCGGTGAGACCATCGGTTAAAAAGTACAACCCGCCATCACCAATGGCTGTTTCTTGTTCTGGAAAATCCAAGTCTGCATCAATCCCAAGAGGGGGTGCATTGGCAATCCATGAGTGGATGCTACCACTATCAGGGCACTTGTGAATAACCGGGGGTAAACCTGCATTGGACCAGACTACTTTATCTTCTTTAGGGTAAAAATAACCCGCTGCCACACAAACAAACATACCACGAGAAGAATTTTCACACAGTTCTTTATTGGCTTTTTCCAGCCATTGGGAAGGAGGCAATCGGTCCTTACCAATCCAACGCAATAAACTACTGGCTCGCACCATTAACATGGAAGCATCAAGACCCTTACCCGAAACATCTCCAACGACAAAACCGATACAATCTTCACCAAGCGAGAAATAATCATAAAAATCACCAGAAACTTCATAGGCTGGTACATTGGAACCAACCACAGGAAAAGGTGGTTTCTTACGTGCTGGTAACAAAGAGCGTTGTAAACGACGTGCTAAGGTTATTTCTTTTTTTAAACGGTTTTGTTCAACCAATCTTAGGGTTAACCGAGCATTATTAATAGATAAGGCAATAGGAGAAGCTAACAAACGCAGTATATCTCTATCACGATTATCAAAGAAAATCCCCTCTTCTTTATTTAACACTTGCAGCACACCAATGTTTTCACCGGCTGCAATTAAAGGCGTACATAAGACTGATTTTGTTTCAAAACCCGTTAGTTGATCCACTTGACAATTATAACTTTCATCCTGTTTGGCATCACGTATTAATTGACACTTTCCCGAGTTCAATGCCGCTCCCACGATACTATTATTAACATCAACATCAATTCCTTTTATATCAACTGGGCCAAAACTAGCTCGACAAATTAATTTTTTATTTTTACTGTTGTATAAAAATACCGAAGCCGCTTGTGCATCCATATAATCAGCAATTTTCTCAACCGCATAACTTAATGTTTCATCAATATCTAACGACTGTACAAATGCCTGAGATAAATCAGCGAGTAATTTAAGCTGATCTAAAGTACCAGCAGATACTTCTGCCTGATCAATAACTGGTGAAGAAATCTCATGCATGATTAAGCTTCATCCGACTTCCTTTGAATTTTCTTCTTTCTTTTTTTCTTTAAACCCAGCAAAGTAAATAATATACCAAACAAGGCATAGCCTGAAAAAACAACAAACAATACTTTAGCAGGAGCTAAAGCCAGTAAAACAAACACCAGAACAAGTAACAGTACCCAAACAAAAGGTACCGATTCTTTAAAAGGTAAAGTTTTAAAAGAGTAATACCGAAACTTAGACACCATTAATAAACCGGATATTAATGTCATGACTAAGGCAACATAACGTAAAGATTCACCAGTAAAATCATGGTCAACAGCCACCCAAACAAAGGAACTTAATAATGCCGCTGCCGCTGGTGATGGCAAGCCTTGAAAATAAGCTTTATCGACAGTACCAATTTGCACATTAAACCGTGCCAAGCGTAAAGCTCCACTTACCGCATAGACAAATGCCACTAACCAGGCAATTTTGCCCATTATAGGATGAATGTTAACAAAGGAATGCAATGACCAGTTATACATCAATAAAGAAGGAGCTAAACCAAATGAAATCAAGTCGGATAAGGAGTCATACTGTTCGCCAAATTCACTCTGAGTATTGGTTAAACGGGCAACCCTTCCATCGAGGCCATCAAGTAATGCCGCGATAAAAATAGCAATGGCTGCTATTTCAAATTTACCATTAATTCCTGCTATAATGGAGTAATAACCAGCAAATAATGCACCAGTTGTAAATAGATTAGGTAATAGGTAAATACCTTTACTTCGGGGTTTTGTAGGTTCTGTCATTATTGATTCTTTATAATTTATGTCATTACAGGCATTTTAACACAAAAAAACCTGTGCAGTTAACTGCACAGGTTTTTACTTATTTGAAATTATAGATTAAGCTCTGCTTCTTTTGTATCCAAATATAAGTAATGAAAGGAACAAAGCAACTAAAGCATATAAGCTTAAACTTGGTACTGGAGTTGGTGGAGCTAAAACAACACCTGGAACTGATAATAAAGCCACATCATCAAGGAAGAAATTTGTTCCTCCACCATTTGTTCCAACAGTTTCTGAATAAAATGACAAAGTATGTGCATTTCCATCAGCATAAGCAGAAACATCTACAGTCTGCATTGCATAACCAAGAGTACCACAGGCTGCATCATCACCTTGAACTCGATAAACCATATTTCCGTCGATACGCGCCTCCATAAAATCATCAGCGCTATCACATATAATTAACTCAGTCCAGAATTCCAGAGTAGCAGTTCCACTAGGTATTGTTATATTTTGAGTAACTTCACCAATTTCAAGAGCTCCACCAGCTCCTCCAAACCAACTCCAAAATGAACCACTGTGAGGTCCTGTACCCGTACCTGTCCCACAAGTCCCTGCATCACATATTGTTGTTCCAAAATTGGTTGATGCTTCTGTCCATCCAGCACTTGGCGTACCACTTTCAAAACCACCATCAACCACCAAATCTGTACCTGGGGCAAATGGGGTTATTGGCAAGAATCCACTTGCTGGAAGATTATTACTTGGTCCTAACCTATCAGCAGGTCCCGCCATTACTAATGATGTAACCAATGTACATAATAAAATAATAAAGTTTCTTTTATTCATAACAGTTTTTCTCTCTTTAATTAAATTTTCAAAATACTAAACCTTAATCTTATCAAAAACCACTCTAAAAGTATGCTTTTATCTATAAATTTTAGAAAGATTTAATTAACTTCATAGTTAAATTTTCATTTACTGAATGGATTTTGTTATTATGAGAGACTATGATTAAAAAATCAAAAAAACTTAAAGGCGTTTGTTATGATATTCGCGGACCTGTACTGGATGCTGCTGTCGAATTAGAAAAGCAAGGCAATAAAATATTAAAACTAAATATTGGCAACCCTGCGGCATTTGATTTTGATGCCCCTGATGACATTGTTAAAGACTTAATCAACAACCTCCCACAAGCAGAAGGATACTGTGA
>JALWML010000369.1 GCA_027083915.1 Lysobacterales bacterium
ATTCACGCTCAATTTTAAGTTGAATCATTTTGCGTTCCAAATGATCGAGTTTTTCAGGTTTGGAATCAATTTCCATACGAATGCGTGAAGCTGCTTCATCCATTAAATCGATGGCTTTGTCAGGTAAATTTCTATCGGTGATGTAACGGTGTGACAACATGGCTGCAGCGACAATCGCAGGGTCGGTAATTTCAACCCCGTGATGCACTTCGTAACGTTCGTTTAGACCACGCAAAATTGCAATGGTGTCTTCAACACTTGGTTCATCAACAATAATTTTCTGAAAACGCCTATCAATGGCTTTGTCTTTTTCAACGTATTCACGGTATTCATCCAATGTGGTGGCACCAATACAATGCAATTCGCCACGGGCTAATGCTGGCTTGAGCATATTACCTGCATCCATTGAACCTTCGGCTTTTCCTGCCCCAATCAAGGTATGCATTTCATCAATAAACAATAACACGTTACCATCTTGTTTGGATAAGTCCTTTAGCAAAGCCTTTAGGCGTTCTTCAAACTCACCACGAAATTTTGCACCTGCAATCAGCGAACCTAAATCCAATGCTAGCACGCGTTTATTCTTCATGCTCTCAGGTACTTCATTATTAACAATGCGCTGGGCTAAACCTTCCACAATAGCGGTTTTTCCCACGCCAGGTTCACCAATCAATACTGGGTTGTTTTTGGTTCTGCGTGATAAGATCTGAATCATGCGACGTATTTCTTGATCTCGTCCTATAACAGGATCTAGCTTGGTATTTTCAGCTTTAGCCGTTAAATCAACGGTGTATTTGTCTAATGCACCACGATTTTCTTCTGCATTTTGATCATTCACGTTCTCACCTCCTCGTATTTCATCTATGGCACGGGCGATATTGCCTTGGTTTGCACCACATTCTTCCAGTGCACGCGCTACTCGGTCTTTAACTTGCAATACCGCCAAGATAAATAACTCACTGGAAATGTATTTATCATTTTTTTGTTGAGCAAGCTTATCACAAATATTGAGTACACGAATCAAATCATTGGAATAATTGATTTGACCTTCGTTACCCGATACTTGTGGAAACCCATCCATAATTTCATTTAATTTTTGACTTAATTTTGCAACATCAACTTGCGCCTTCATTAACAAAGCTTTTGTACTCGAACCTTGTTGATCAATTAAAGCAGATAATAAATGGGCTGTTTCGACCATATTATTACCGCGACCAATCGCGAGTGACTGTGCATCTTGTAAGGCTTGTTGAAAACTGCTGGTAAATTTATCTATCTGCATTTTTCTTCTCTAATAAGTTTTAATATGCTAGATATATAGGGATTTTATTAAGAAAATCAAGCTTGAGGATATTTTCAAACAATTAGTCAAATTCTGTTCTTTGTAGAGGTTACACCATCTTCACTAATACTTTTAAAAAGGTAAATATAAGATGGGCGAATACCGCCCATCATTTTATTTTGATTTTATAATTCAATGATGGGCGGGGCCCATCTTACGCAATTAGTCCAGTAGTGCTTAAAAGTATAACCGCATCTTCCTTGATGCTGTTAAATTGGTAACGGATTAAATAAAAGGATTATGAATTATAATATTTTCGTTTCTATCAGGACCTGTTGAAATCATGTGTACAGGAGAGCCAGTATAGCTTTCTATTTTGTCAATAAGTGCCTGTGCTTGGTGTGGTAAATCAGCTAAATCAGTCATGCCTTTTGTTTGGCTCATCCAGCCTTCTAAAGTTTCATAAACGGGCTCAATGTTTTCCCACGCTTCGGCAGAAGCTGGGAAGTTGTTAAACTCTTGATTCCCAACTTTATAGGCGGTACAGACTTTGATTTGTTCAAATGTGTCGAGTACGTCCAGTTTTGTAACACATATGCCAGTAACACCATTCATTTGAATGGCTCGTTTGAGGGCAACTAAATCTAACCAACCACAACGTCTTGGACGACCTGTTGTTGCACCAAATTCGACCCCATTTTTAGCCAGCATAGCACCATCATCATCAAACAACTCTGTAGGAAAAGGTCCTGATCCTACACGTGTAGTATAAGCTTTGGTAATACCCAAAACATAGTCTATATCGGTTACGCCAAGTCCTGTTCCTGTTGATGCAGCACCTGCTGTTGTGTTAGAGGAGGTGACAAATGGGTAAGTGCCATGATCAATATCAAGCAATGAACCTTGTGCCCCTTCGAGCAAAATAGATTTACCTTGTTGTTGCAGGTCGTGTAAATCAGCGGTGACATCAGCACTTGTCATCTTGAGTTGTTCACCATAGTTTAATGCTTGGGCGTAGACTTCATCAAAATCTAGTGGCGGTTGTTTGAAATAGTGTTCGATAACAAAATTGTGGTAGGCCAAGGTTTCACTTAATTTTTCTTTTAAACGTTCGGGCTCAAATAAATCACCAAATCGAATGCCTCGACGAGCCACTTTGTCCTCATAAGCAGGACCAATACCGCGTCCTGTTGTACCAATAGCTTTACCACCTTTGGCAATCTCACGTTGTTGATCAAGAATAATGTGATAGGGCATGATAACTGGAGCAGCACGAGAAATCTTTAAACGTGATTTAACATCAACACCTGCACTTTCTAGCTGTTTGATTTCTTCTAACAACGCATCAGGTGCAACAACCACGCCATTGCCAATATAACAATCCACCCCTTCGCGCAAAATCCCAGATGGAACCAAATGTAAAACAGTCTTATGTCCATTAATGATGAGCGTATGCCCTGCATTGTGTCCGCCTTGAAAACGCACCACTGCATCGGCTTTATCGGTTAATAAATCAACGATTTTGCCCTTGCCTTCATCGCCCCATTGAGTACCTAATACAACTACATTTTTTTTCATTTACATGTATCCTTAAGCCTAATGAGGCTGTGTGTTAAATTTATTTTTTATTAAAGTGCTTGAAAAAGTCAGATTTCGGGTCTAATACCATCATGCTGTCTGAACCATTAAAACTTTTTTCATAAGCTTCTAATGAGCGCAAGAATGAATAAAGCTCCTCATTACGCGTATATGCTCCTGCATAAATGCGAGTGGCTTGTGCATCCCCCTGACCCTTGAGTTTTGCTGCTTCTTTTGTCGCATCAGCCAATAAGATTCTCACTTGCTTATCTGTGTTGGCTTTGATGTTAACCGCTTCTTTTTGACCATTGGAGCGATGCTCTGCTGCTTCAGCTTCACGTTCAGAAATCATTCGTTCAAACACTGAACTACTGACAGTATCACTTAAATTAATGCGTTTTATACGCACATCAACCACTTCCATACCAAAGTTTTCAGCAATCGGTGTGGCTTTTGCTTTAAGTGTTTGCATAATTTCGGTTCGTTGTGTGGAAATGACTTGCTGTAATGTTCGGTGTGAAAATTCTTCCGACAAAGCATTTTTTATCACATCACTTAAACGACTTTCGGCTGAGGATTTAACACCATTAAATGTGGTGTAATAAGTTACCACATCTTTAATGCGCCACTTGACAAAATAATCAACATCCAAATATTCTTTATCGGTATTCATCACAGGAGCCGGGCGATTATCCATAGTCTGAATACGTGAATCAAACTTTTTAATAATATTCAAGCCAGGAATCTTTAAATGAAGACCTGGTGTGTAATCCGCTTTAACTACTTTACCAATTTTGAGTTTTATGGCCAGTTCCTTTTCATTAACAGTAAAGGTAAAAACCTTAAAGCCAACGAGAGTTAAGACCAACAAAATAAGTAATAAGGGTAATTTATTATTCATGATTATCGTCCTCCTCTGCCTACACGCGGAACCGATGTGCGGTCATTGCGTTGGTATGATGTTGTTTTTTGTGGTGGTGATGTTACTGTTGTTGTTCCCATGTAAACTGAATCAGGTTGAGACTTTTTCTTCATCATTTGATCCAGTGGCAAGTACATCATGTTATTACTATTTTCCGAGTCGATAAGGACTTTTGACGTATTAGCTAATACCTTTTCCATGGTTTCCAAGTATAAACGCTCTTTTGTCACTTCTGGTGCAAGTTCATATTGTTGCCTGATAAGGCTGAATCTTTGTGCTTCCCCTTCTGCCTTTGCAACAGTTGCCTCTTTATAAGCTTCGGCATCTTGTTTAATTTTTAAGACATTACCTTCAGCCAAAGGGATACGTTGGCGCTTATATTTATTAGCTTCGTTGATGTAAGTTTTGGCATCTTCACGCGCTTTTACCACATCATCGAAGGCATCTTTCACTTTTGACGGTGGATGAACTTCTTTGAAGTTAAAGTTGGTGATTTGAATACCTGATTTATAAGAATCCATCATTTTCTGTAAAACATCAACAATATCACTACTAGCAATTTCACGTGACTCATTGAGCAAATGATCCATTGTATTGGTACCAACAACTTGGCGAACGGCACTTTCAGCCGCATGTTTGACGGTCGCATGAGGATCTTCCAACATAAAGAGGTAGTTCTTTACTTCTTTTCTTTTGATGCGATATTGAATTGAAAACTCTAGGTAAACGAGATTTTTATCTTCGGTCAACATTTCACCCGATTCATCGGTTGAGAATAAATTTTCAACATTAACTTTATACACTTCTGATATTGGTTTTGGCCAAGTAAAACGCAAACCTGGCTCCATTGTGGTGGCGTACTTACCAAATGTTAATACTACTCCTCTTTCGGCTTCTTCAATTTTGTGAGCAGAAGTAAATAATGCATAAACGACCATTGCAAGGACAAGCAACACAACCGGGAAAAACATATTGGACTCAGGTTGTTTCTGCGAAGAAGAGTTTCCGGTCATACCTAAAGATTTTTTCACACTGTTAAAAAAGTCAGTAACGAGTTTTTCTAAATCAGGTGGCTGGTTTCCGCCAGACCCCCACGGGTTGTTCGGCTTTTTATTTTTGTCTGAATCGTTATTATTTGATTCGTTATCATTTCCGCCAGGTTTGTTCCAGGCCATAAATTACTCCAGTTATAGTAGTGCGTGGATAAATTCACCACATTCATCATTTCGAGCTGCTAGTAAGTTCCATTTTTCAGGAGGCAATTCGATAGTTAAAGACCAGCTATTATCTTCGTTAAATTGTTCTTTGCGAATACCGTCATAATGGTAAAACAAAGCGCGAAGTTTTCCTAAATGTGCTGGTAAAACAATATTCTTTGTTACATGGGTACGATTAAAGCGTTCTTCAATGCCTTTGAGAAGGTTTTCTATGCCTTCTCCTGTCACTGCCGAAAGCCAACATTGTGACATAAGACCTTTTTCATCGCACTGTATTTTTGCAGGAATCTGTGCTAAATCAATTTTATTATAAACTTCAATAACGGGTATTTTATCAGCTTTAATTTGTTTTAGTACAGAATTGACTTCATTTATGTGTTCGTCTTGCTCTGGATTATTGCAATCGATTACATGAATAAGCAAATCAGCCTCAATGGCTTCTTTTAATGTTGCTTGAAATGCTGCCACCAAATCATGTGGTAAATCACGAACAAAACCAACCGTATCACTGGCAACCACTTCGTTACCTGCAATATTGGGTAGTTTACGAACAGTTGGGTCTAATGTTGCAAACAATTGATCAGCTGCATAGACTTTGGCATCGGTTAGTCGGTTAAATAAAGTTGATTTGCCAGCATTAGTATAACCAACAAAAGCTATCATTTTGGTACCATTTTGTTTGCGCGAATTTCGACCTTGTTCTCTTTGTTTAACCACTTTATCAAGGCGCTTGTTGAGCTTCTTAACTCGGATTGCCAATAACCTTCTATCGGTTTCGAGTTGCGTTTCGCCCGGCCCACGCATACCGATACCACCTTTTTGCCTTTCTAAATGCGTCCAACCACGAACTAATCGGGTCGATAAATATTTGAGTTGTGCTAATTCAACTTGTAGCATGCCTTCATAAGAACGGGCGCGTTGTGAAAATATATCGAGAATCAGTGAGGTTCTATCTAGGACTTGTGCTTGGCAAAGTTTTTCAAGGTTTCTTTGTTGAACTGGAGATAATACGACATCGACTAAAACCAAATCCGCTTCAAGTTGTTCAACTTTTTGAGCAACCAACTCTGCATTACCTGAACCTATAAAGAATTTGGGTTCGGGAAATTTTCGCGCTGTTGTGATAACCTCGAGTATATTTGCACCAGCTGAGGAGGCGAGTTCAGAAAATTCTGTAACTTTTTCCTTGTGCCCAATACCTGTTATAGGACAGACAAGGATTGCTTGATTCCCTTTTTTACTGCGTTCTTGATCTAGCAAATGAAAATTTGTTTGTTTAAAGCCATATTATAAAACATGGCTTTAACATTACAACTTTAATATTAGATTAATCGTTTTTTTCAAACTCTTGAGTATTCACATGCTTGGAAGGAACTATCGTAGAAACGGCATGCTTATAAACCATTTGATTGATGTTATTATTTAAAACAATAACAAATTGATCAAATGACTCAATTGTTCCTTGCAGTTTAATCCCATTTATTAAAAATATAGAAACGGGGATTCTATCCTTTCTAAGAGCATTTAAAAACGGATCTTGAAGAGAAGTGCCTTTAGCCATTAGCTTTTTACCATGTATTATTATTATAGAAAACGAATAATAACACAAAAATCCATACTAAATTCACCTTTACTGCCAATGTAACATTTCTTTACCTTCTACCACCAAATAGACTTTTCCAAATTGCATTGACAATTTTAGTTCCAAAACGTCTGGCAACTGTTTTGCCAGCTGCTTCCCAGACCGTCTGTTTTTTTCTCCCTGATGTTCTTTTTTTGTTTAGCTTTTCTTGTTCAAGCGCTCGTTCTGCCAACTCTTTTTGTTTATTTATCTGCTCTTGTCTGGCTTGTAATTTTTCAGCTGCTGATTCCTTATCAAGGTCTTTATCGTATTTGCTACCAATTGGGGAACGTGACATTACTTGCTTACGTTCGCTGTCAGTGGCAGGCCCCATTCGACAACGTGGTGGTGCAATTTTGACTTTATCAACAACACTAGGTGCACCATCTTCATTAAGTGTCGAAACCAAAGCCTCTCCTACTCCTAGTTGAGTAATAACATCTTCAGTTTTGAACTTAGGATTAGGTCTAAAACTTTCAGCTGCTGCCTTGATAATTTTTTTATCTTTCGGTGTATACGAACGCAAAGCATGTTGTACTTTATTGGCAAGTTGCCCTAATATTGATTCAGGAATATCACCTGGTGATTGAGAACAAAAATAAATCCCCACACCTTTGGAGCGCACTAAACGCGCGACTTGTTCAACTTTACGCAATAATTCGCGTGGAGCATCATCAAAAATTAAGTGAGCCTCATCAAAAAACAAAATAAGCTTGGGCAATTGTTGGTCGCCAACCTCTGGTAATGATTCAAAAAGTTCTGTCATCAGCCATAACATAAAAGTGGCATACATTTGCGGATTTTGAATCAAATCACGCGAGTCCATAATATTGATAATACCACGTCCTGATAAATCCTGTTTCATCAAATCTGATAATTCTAAGGCTGGCTCTCCCAATAAATTTTCTACCCCTTGTTGCTCCAGTTTAAGCAATCGTCGTTGAATGGCGCCAATTGAGGCACTGGTGACACGACCATATTTGGCAGAAATCTCTTTGTGGTTATCACTCATATAAGTGAGTAACTGTTGTAAATCTTCTAAATCAAGCAAAGCGAGTTTTTCTTCACCTGCCAATTTAAACCCCACATTTAAAACACCTTCTTGCACATCGGATAACTCAAGGAACCGACCCAATAACATGGGGCCAAGTTCCGCAATCGTTGTACGCACTGGGTGACCATATTTGCGGTAAATATCCCAAAAAACCGTTGGTGAACCTTCAAACTTATAATCTTTGACATCCAGTTTTTCTGCCCTAGCAATAAGCTTATCCTTGGCTTTGCCTGCTTGAGATAGACCTGAAACATCGCCTTTAACATCAGTAACAAAGACAGGCACACCAAGTAAGGAAAAGTTTTCTGCTAGCACTTGAACAGTAACCGTTTTACCTGTTCCTGTTGCGCCTGTTATTAGTCCATGGCGGTTAGCAAAATGTCCCAAAATTTGTGCAGGGTACTCACCTTTACCAAAATGTAATTTCTTTATTTCAAAATCTTCACTCATTACTTTAAACTCCGAACCTCTTACTTATCCAATTAAACATGGCACTCATCCCTAATGCATCACCACCTTTGGGGTGACCTGGTCGCCCATTTGACCAACCAAAAGTATCTATGTGTACCCATGGAATATTATCGCCAACAAATTCTTCTAAAAACAATGCAGCGGTAATACATCCACCCATTGGTACTGAACCCGTATTACGTAAATCAGCAATATCAGGTACAATTTGCTTCTTGTAGGGTTGGTATAGCGGCATTGACCATAATGGATCAAAGACTTCATTGCTACATGCCATGATTTCAGTGTTGAAATCACTTTCATTACTAAACACTGGAGGCAAATCAGCTCCTAAAGCAACTCGAGCAGCCCCTGTGAGGGTAGCAAAATCAACAATAAGTTCAGGGTTGAATTCTGATGCATAAGTTAAGGCATCTGATAACACCATGCGGCCTTCCGCATCAGTGTGTCCTATTTCAACGGTTAATCCTTTACGCGTTGTCACTATATCGCCTTGTCTGTGAGCATTGCCAGCAATAGCATTTTCAACTGCTGATATGAGCACTTTTAAACGCACTGGCAAGTTCAAACGCATTATCATTTGCGCTAAACCCAGCACATGTGCCGCTCCACCCATGTCTTTTTTCATGTTACGCATAGATGTTGATGGTTTGACGTTGTTACCACCAGTATCAAAACAAACGCCTTTACCAACAAGGCATATTAGCGGGTCACTGGCTTTACCCCAATTAATCTCAATTAAGCGAGGTGCTTTAAAGGATGCTCGCCCAACCAAGTGAATGGCGGGGAAATTTTGTTGCAACAAATCATCCCCAACAATCTCTTGGTAACTGGCATTGTTTTGTTCAGCAATGCTGGCAGCTGCAATGGCAAGTTCTGTTGGTCCCATATCATCTGCTGGTGTATTAATAAGATCTCGCACCAATTTTGTTGCATTAACCGTTTCCATCGCCTTTTGGTATTTCACCAAGTCCTTTATTGACAAAGTTGCACACTTTTTATGTTCTTTATAACGATTAAAGCTGTAAGAACCCAATCCCCAACCGATAATTGCCGCATTTATTACTGCACTATCATCCGAATTA
Source organism: Lysobacterales bacterium (assembly GCA_027083915.1). Lineage (GTDB taxonomy): Bacteria > Pseudomonadota > Gammaproteobacteria > Xanthomonadales > Marinicellaceae > NORP309. The sequence goes on from JALWML010000369.1 coordinate 9,228, forward strand.
ATCGAATAATTGCCCGAAGGTAATTCCTGAGGTAAACGACTAAAATCATGTGGATTGTTGCTGTTACCAATGATACAAAAAACCTTTTCAAGGTTTCTGTGTTGGTCTAAAACACACAAATGGTTGCCAATATGGTCATTAAATCCAAAGACGGACACAAGGTTTTTAATGTCTTGAGATTGCTGTTGCAACCACGCATCAAAAGTATCGGAAACAATAGGAATAATGGGCGTTGAGTTTGAGTTAACTTGTTCAATAATAGTAGGCGTCATGTATACTCATTAAATAATAAAAAAAGTATTATAACAGTGAATAGGGGTTTGATAAAACCTGTCATTTGCATAAAAATGTTAAATTGTGTAACCTTGTCTACTTAAAACAACTATAAGGTTTGTAAATACATATTAGTTATTAGGAGAAACCCATGAAAAAAATGATGTTGTTACTGATTATATTAATGACCAATATATGCCAAGCAAACCCCAATTCAGTTATCAATATGGGTCTTCATTTGGATAATCAAAGAAACCTAATTCAACCTGACAAATTTTTATTAAGTCAAGCAATCAAATCCTATCGAGCAGGTGGCCATCAAAATGCATTAACTTTTTTCAAGAAATCTTCAGCTTTGGGGAATGCTTTAGCACAACGCTATGTTGGCCTCATGTATGTTAATGGACTAGGTACACAAAAGGACTATATAATGGGATATGCATGGTTACGATTGGCGGCTCATGACAAATCACAAAAAAATAAAAACCTAATGGATCAAGTATATAACTTATTAACTCTCGACCAAAAAAAACTAGCAGATCTAACTTACAAAGAAATCAACAATGAATATGGCGAGCTTGCTGCATTAACTCGCAGAGATAGATGGGTAAGAAAACAAAAAATGAAAATGACTGGTAGTAGAACAGGGAGTCTGGCTTTTGCCCCTATCTCATTTGATACCCCACATGGCAATGGTATTTATAACCAGATAAAATCATACGTAGAGGATTATAATTTTGGTTATGTCACCTCAGGCGAAATTATCCCTAAAAATGAAGAAACACAGGAGAAATAGAAATGAAAAAGATATTTATTTTATTATTCAGTATTAGTACTGGTCTTTATGCAGGCCCCAATGCTGTTATCAATATTGCAGCTACCTATGATAAATTTTATGACTTGGTTTTACCTGATCAAATATTACTTGCCCAAGCAGTTAAAGCCTATCAAGACGGTTACAATAAAAGTGCTTTTGAAAAATTCAAACAAGCTGCTGCCTTTGGAAACGCTGATGCACAAATGTATATCGGCTTAATGTATCTTAAAGCTTTAGGTGTTGATCAAGACTGGGCAAAAGGTGCTGCATGGCTGCGTTTATCCGCCCAAGATAAGGTAAAAAAACATGTAGAATACTACCAAAGTGTTCAAAGTCAATTAAAGCCGAACGAATTGAAACAAGCTAAAAAAGAATACACAATAATCAATGACGAATATGGAACTTTGGCAACACTCAAAAGACGAGATAGGTGGGTTCATAAACAAAAAAAGAAAACCATAGGATCTAACCTTGGGTCATTAGCATCCAATGTTCAATCTTATCGAGGTGTAGGGGATTTAAGCCGTGGTGTTGCTACTGGAAGCAACACTGCTGAAAAGAATGCCAGAGTAATGGAAAAGTTTGTTGACAATTACAATTTTGGTATCGTGGAAGCTGGTGAAATCATACCTAAAGAAGAACCAAGTAATTAACATGCTAATTAAAACATTTATTCTCATCATTGCTTGTCCAAGTCTCTTGTGGGCAAGCAATGATTTGTCAGATGATAAAAAAGAGTTCATTTCTACCAATACAAAATTAGTTACTCCTAATATCGTACTCACATTAAAACCAGTCAGCGACAAAAAAGGCAGATTAATAACACCAGACAAAATTATGCTGGCAAAAGCCATCACGCAATACCAAGATGGTTATCCCGAATTGGCAATGATTTACTTTAAGAAATCTGCTGCATTTGGCAATGCAAATGCACAGGTGCAAATTGGTTTAATGCACCTCAAGTCTTTGGGTGTCAAAGAAGACTGGGCAATTGGCTATGCCTGGATTCGTTTGGGTGCACAGGACAACACTCCCCAACACATCAAACTAAAACTAAAAATTTTTAGTTTACTTAGCCCTGAAGAAAAAGAACAATCTAAATCCGAATACAAAGAAATCATTCATTATTTTGGCAAAAGTAAAGCCTATAATCGAAGAGTGAGATGGGTTAGAAAAGTTACTAATTCCGTGCTTGGCTCTAGAGTAGGCTCAAGAACTTCAAATGTACAGTCAGTTAACATTGATGGTTCTGTTAGATCAATTTATTCTGACAAAAAAATCAATGCTTATAATGCTTTTATTGACGAATTCAAATATGGCATTATCGAAAGCGGCGAAATTAAAGCCATAGAAGATAAGTAATTATTTCTTTTCAATCACAAGCTGCGGGTCTAATCGGGTTTTGCCAAGATTAATACGCCAGTCCAAATGTGGACCCGTCGCACGTCCTGTCATGCCGATTTCTCCTATTTTTTCACCTTGAGATACGTGTGATCCCACTTCCACGTTGACCTGTGATAGGTGCATGAAAGTTGTTGTCAAACCATAGCCGTGGTCAATTATAATAGTACCACCGGTATAATACATGCCAGTCTGAGCTAGTCTGACGACACCCGCAATTGGCGCAACAACTTTTGTCCCTGTCTTGTTAGCAATGTCCATACCATAATGCGGGCGTTTGGGTTCTCCATTTAAAATACGGCGCGAACCATAAACCCCGCTGACACGACCATCTGCTGGCCAAATAAAAGGCTGTAAAAAATCATCGCGTTTATCAACAAAAGAACGGGCTTTTGCTACCAAAACATTGTCAGCCTTAATTTGTGCATAAACTTTAGCTGGTGGATTGACTTTGTTTTTTGGCAAACCATTTATCACTTCTGTAGGAAATTTGCGCATTGTTGGTAAAATATTGGATTGATAACTTATGCCATCAACGGTTATGGCGAGTTTAACGGGCTTATCATCAAAACGACCAAAACCAAACATAAAATAACCATCATCATTGATTAAGGTCTTTTTGCCATTAATCTTAACCTGAGCCGAAGCATTAGTCTGTGCAATAATTAAACCACCTTGGGTTGGTTTACCTTTGAGGTTGAGAAAATAATCATCGGCAAAAGCAGATTGAGATAAAAGAAGGAGAATTAATAATTTCATAAATTATACTTGTTTATTTGTTGATAAAAGGCAAGAACACTGCACCGCGATACCTTCACCGCGCCCACAAAATCCCAGTTTTTCGGTGGTTGTGGCTTTAACGCTGACTTGACTTGGTTGCAAATCCATTATTTTAGCTAAGTTTTCACGCATTGCCATGATATGTGGCTGCATTTTGGGTTGTTCACAAATAATGGTGCAATCAATATTATTCACAGCATAACCTTGTTCGGTTATTAAGTTCATTGCGTGTTTTAAGAATACAGAGCTGTCGCAATTTTTCCACTTGTTATCACTAGGAGGAAAATGCTGACCAATATCACCTAAAGCCAAAGCACCCAACAAAGCATCGACTAAAGCATGAATAAGCACATCGCCATCAGAATGTGCAGAAAAAGCTTTGGAAAATGGAATTTGAATACCGCCAAGGGTAATAAAATCACCAACACAAAAAGCATGTACATCAAAACCTGTACCTATTCTAATCGTCATTATCTATGCCTCTTGAGAATAAATTCAGCCAATAAAAAATCCTCAACATGAGTAATTTTGATATTATCACTTCTTCCTTTCACCATTAAAGGGGTAATGCCCGCTTGTTCAAAGGCGGAGGCCTCATCTGTTGTGGTTTTGGCATCGGCATTTTCAAGCACCTCGACCAATTGCCGGTAAGGAAACATTTGTGGTGTTAATGCCGCGCGCAATTTATCGCGGGAGATGGTTTTTTTACTGTGCTTTCCATCATCAGAATATTTAATCGTGTCATTAATAGGTTTAACTAATAAGCCACCTTGATTTTGGGTATTGCACTGATTGATTAACTTAGAGATATCATAACTGGTGATACAGACTCGTGCGGCATCATGTACGAGAATCCAAGTCGTATCATCAATCATCGGTTCAATAATCTTCAAACCATACAAAACCGATTGCCTGCGACTCGAACCACCCGTGGTATACATGAGCGGTTTAGTCGCTTTGAGCTCAATGTCCTGCCACAACTCTTGATTTTGAGGCATAACTAAAACTATCCCTTCGATGCTATCCAAAGCATCAAAGGCATCAATACTGTGTTGAATCGCCAGTTTCCCAGCAATTTCTAAAAACTGTTTAGGCGTGTCCGAAGCAAATCGCTGCCCACTGCCAGCAGCTACAATAATGGCATACATATTAACTGAGCAAATATTCAAAGTCTGTAGTTTACCATTAAATCTAGGAGCTTGTCAGACAATAGGAATCGTAATGAAGGAAAGCTGGGTTTAGTGCTATTTTTTGCTTTTTTGAAGACAATAGCACGGCTATTTAATGATAAAAAACGAGAAATAGCACAAATTCAGCTTTTCTGTAATAGATTTCCTATTGTCGGACAAACTCCTGACCAATCATAAACTCTCGATATTAATAAGCCATAATGTTATACTCAGATGCTATTGTAAAAAGGACTTAATCAAAATGAGTAAAGATAAAACTATTTTAAGGTCAAAATGTAAGAACGCACTGGGATGAAGAAAGCGAAGCATGGCTTTTTTCAATCGTTGATGTGGTTGCGATTTTAGCAAACAATAATAGACCAAGAAAGTATTGGAATGACCTTAAAAAGAAACTAAAAGAGGAAGGAAGTGAACTGTCCGAAAAAATCGGACAGTTGAAAATGGCTGCTCAAGATGGCAAAAACAAGTTAACTGATGTAGCAGATACTAAACAATTACTAAGGATCATCCAATCTATTCCATCCCCAAATGCTGAACCCTTTAAACAATGGCTTGCCAAAGTAGGTTCAGAAAGACTTGATGAAACCCAATAGTAGAGAGCTATTTTATGATGAAAAACTTACAAGGCGTACAAAAAACTATTTTTGAAAAACTAGACTTGCTACCAGAACATATTAACTTTCATGAATCTTTCAACAAACTTCGTGAGCAATATATGAACAATCAGACTGTAGATTGGAGGTTTAATTCCTTTCATTGGGTCTTGGATACTCACAAAGTAGTAATG
>JALWML010000370.1 GCA_027083915.1 Lysobacterales bacterium
CTTGTAAACCCACACTTAAGCTGGGTTTGTTTATATTTTTATTTAATTTATAATAAATAGTGATATTTATCACAATTTAATGGAGAGTAAGTAAAATGAAGAAAAATTTATTAACAATTAGTGTTGTTGCACTGGCATTAGGTTTAGGCGGGTGTAAAAGTACCTCACAAAATACCGTAGCATCAAATGATCATACAGATCAAGTAAAACAACTCGAAGCTAAAATTGCATCTCAAGACGCTGAATTGAATCGCGTAAGAAATGCATTGGCAAATGCCAACACTGGCGGTGATACTACAATGGTTGCTCAAAGCAATACATTATTACCACCTAATGCAAAAGCTGGTGAGTGTTATGCACGAGTTTTAACTCCTGCAACCTATAGAACAGTTACAAAAGATGTTATCAAGAAAAAAGCCTCTAAAAAAATAGAAGTGATTCCTGCAACTTATGAAACAGTGACTGAACAAGTATTAGTTAAAGAAGCGGGTGAAGACATATCTACAATTCCTGCTGTTTACGATTGGGTTGAAGAACAAGTTTTAGTTAAAGCTGAGTCTACTAAATTAGTGAGCCATCCTGCTGAGTATGGAACGGAAAGTGAGCAAATTTTAGTTAAACCGGCTTACACAACATGGAAAAAAGGTCGTGGTCCAATTGAAAAATTAGACAATGGTACTGGTGAGATTATGTGTTTAGTTGAAGTTCCTGCTGAATACAGAACTGTTACTACACGAGTGGTAACTAAACCAGCCTGGACTGAAACCATTGTTATTCCTGCTGTTTACAAAACAGTAAAGAAAAAGGTTATGGTTAAACCACCTCAGGTTATCAGAACACCAATTCCTGCAGAATACAAAACCATTACAGTTAAGAAAGTTGCCACTCCTCCTCAAGAGAATGTGATTGAAATTCCTGCTGTATATGACACAGTTGTTCAGCAAGAAAAAGTAACAAGTGCCGAAATGAAATGGAAGCCAATTCTTTGTGAAACTAACACAAATGCTGACATTATTTTACGCATCCAACAAGCCTTAGATAAAGCAGGATACAATCCTGGCAGCATTGATGGTGTCATGGGTAGTGCAACAATGAGTGCATTGAGTTCTTTCCAAAAAGACAATAACTTGGCAGCAGGTCAATTGACAATGGAAGCTCTTAAAAAGCTTGGTGTTTTATAAGAATTAATTATAATAACATTTCAAAACTTATAAAGGGTTGCTTTGGCAACCCTTTTTTATTGAAATTTTTTAATAGAGCACAATAAAATGACGATTTTTTCACCTTCTCAACTCAATAATTCAATCACACTTGCTAATCGAATTGTTATGGCGCCATTAACACGATGCTTTGCTGATAATGATTTAGTTCCTACGCAATTAATTGCAGAATATTATGCTAGACGAGCAAAAGTCGGTTTAATCGTATCTGAAGCAACAATAATCGACCCGCTTGGTCAAGGATATCCAAACACACCTGGTATCTACACAAAAAAACAAATTGAGGGTTGGAAAAAAGTTACTCATGCTGTGCATGAAAAAGGCGGTAAAATATTTTGCCAATTATGGCATTGTGGCAGAGTGGCTCATTCATGTTATACCCAAGAGGAACCTGTTTCTGCATCAGTTACATCATGGCATGGCAAAGTTCCTCGCACAAAAGATTTAGAATATGAAATGGCTAGAGAACTCAGCACAAAAGAAGTTAAAAAACTGATTAAGAAATATACCAAAGCCGCAAAAAACGCCATAAAAGCAGGTTTTGATGGCATAGAAATTCATGGTGCTAATGGCTATCTTATCGATCAATTTTTACGTCAAGACACTAATAAACGTACTGATAAATTTGGTGGCAGTAAAAAAGGTCGTAGTCGCTTTGCTTTAGAAATCGTTAAGGCTATTTCACGAGCTATTGGACCTGATAGAACAGCTATTCGATTATCCCCACAAGCTTATGTACACTTGGAGTACACAAAAGATGATGAAAAAACCTACAAATATTTATTAAAGAAACTCAATAGACTCAATATCGCTTATGTACACTTGGGTGCATTTAGTGACCACTACACCTTTGATTATTTAAATAATGGTAAAGCCAGTGAATATATTAGAAAATACTACAAAGGCAACTTCATTACATGTGGAGGCTATGATGTTAATTCTGCAAAGGAGGCAATTGACGAAAACAAAGCTGACTTGGTAGCTATTGGTCGCCCCCTCATTGCTAATCCCGACTACATGGAAAAAATCAAAAACAATCAAGATTTGGTCGAGTATGATATGTCAATGTTGGCAAAACTTTATTAAACTTGACAGGTCAACATATCAACCTTGCCGTATAATACTGATCTGTGTATATTCAATTTTCAATTACTTTTGAGCAACCACCACCAATCGGTCAGATTCTAAATCATACTCATCTGCTTGCAGTGAGCCATAACACTCTACCCTTTTAAAACCTGCTTGATAACACATTTGTGATAACTCCATTGGGGTGTAGACATAATGTTGATAGTCTCGCTTAAAAACTTTATCTCCACGTATAAGCATCCATTGATTTGAAAAAACTTGCATATTATCTACCAATAAAGGTCTTTCAATTCGGATATCTCCATTATCATATTCCGATAAATGCACGGGTTGTATGGTTCGTGCCAATGTTTCTTTTCCTACTGTATCTATCAGCAAAGTTCCATTGTCCGATAAATTTTCATAAGATTTATTTAGCACCATTTGATTCTCCTCTTGTGTATCAAAATAACCAAATGAATTAAACATATTAACGATTAAATCAAATTTAGCATCACTACTGAAATCGAGCATATTTGCTCGAATAAATTTAATTGGCAAATTTGACGTGCTCGCCTTTTCTCTGGCTCTTGACAATAAAAAGCCACTGGTATCCACGCCTGTTACATCATAACCCATTTTTGCCAAAGCCAAACAGTGTCGCCCAGGTCCACACCCTAAATCTAACACACTATTCACATCAGTAGGAACTAAGGACAATAAATCAGGAACTTGCTCTTGTGCTTGTTTAAAACTATCTTCATCAAACATACATTCGTAAAACATTTCCCACAATTTATCGTCTTCATACCACGTCATATATTAGTCTCATAAAAAAAAGAGCACGAAATGGTGCTCTTTTTAAATCTTTTTTTAAAAAAATTATCTTTCGTCAACAATTTTTGCATCAGGTGCATTTTTAGCCACTGACTTCATACCATTAGCGCAACCGCTTTTGGTTTTATACATTTGGCTACGTCCAATTTCTTGACCGTTGTTCGCTTTCAAAACCCAGTAATCACGACCATTTTTAGCTGTTCTTACTTCAAATTTTGACTCATCTTGTGAGTTTACGCGTACTGACTCAATACCATTCTCACAACCCGATGCGGACTTGTAACCTTGAGATGACATGATGACCTCTCCATTACCAGCCTTCAAAACAAAATAGTCTTTACCGTCTTTACCTTTACTTATTACAAATTTACCAGCCATAATTAAAATCCTCTTAAATTAAATTAACATCCTTAAACATGTAAAATCGATATCTTTGCACAATTCGTGGAACGAATTAAAAAGTTGCAAAAAACTCCACCCTGCGTTAAAAAATTCGCAA
>JALWML010000371.1 GCA_027083915.1 Lysobacterales bacterium
TGTTTTTGTAATACTAAATTTATTATTTCCATTTATCTATATTGTTATCGTGTTCTGGTGGGTAAAACATAAAAACTCTGGTGATGAAATGCTACGCATTTCCATTCGAGAGGCTTTTATACTGGGAACACTCACCTTTATTATCTTTACCAGCTTGATTATTGCTGTTTTAGTGCATTATGGCTTTAAAAGCACATTCACCTTGGTTGCTGGTGAAATCTATTACATGCTAATTATTCCATTAAGTTTCTTTCCTGCTATTATGGGTATTGCTCGAAATAATGCTGGAAAGATTTATTATTACCCATTGATTGGAAAGTTAGTCAAATCGTAAGATGGGCCCCGCCCATCATTTAATCAATGATAAAACGCCCTAACAAACGACTTATCTACCAAATAGCATTTTTTATCCTGTTTGCACTCACGCCTGTATTGGATATTTTTCGCTTAGATTTAAACCAAGGACACTTCATCATTTTTGGGTATAGCATCAAATTGAACTTACAAGAATTGGTTAGGCAAGATGCAGGTATGATTGAATTTGCAGGACGAATATTTTTTCGTGCTATCTTACCTATTGTTGGCAGTGCGGTTGTGTTTTTATTGATTGCATGGCGATGGGGACGATTGTATTGTGGGTGGTTATGTCCACATTTCACCGTGGTGGAATACATCAATACTTTTATGCGAAGAGCCAGTGGCAAGCCAAGTATTTGGGAACCTAAATTACCCGAAAAACAACAAGATGGAACTGTAGCAAAAATAAATGGTGGGTGGTGGATTCCGACCATTGTCATGATTGTATTATTTGCTTTCACGTGGGCAGTGTTAGCGTTAACTTATTTACTTACGCCTTCGGAAATCTATTCTAACCTGTGGCATCTGAGCTTTACGCGTAACCAAACCATCTTTATATCAGCTGTCACAATAGGATTTGTTATTGAATTTACCTTGGCACGACATCTGTTTTGCCGTTATGCCTGTGCTGTTGGAGTGTTTCAATCCTTGGCTTGGATGGGTAATAAAAAAGGCATGGTGGTTGGTTTTGATTCCTCACGTGCAAAAGAGTGTAAAGACTGTGATAAATCTTGCGAACATTCCTGCCCCATGCGCTTAAAACCTCGCAGTATAAAACGTAAGATTTTTACCTGCACCCAATGTTTTGAGTGTGTCGATGCCTGTGGGCGAGTTAATGAAAAGAAAAATGCGTTGCCTATACTAAAAATGTTAATCGACGATTGTGCTTTAGACAAATCCAAACGTGACTTTGGTAAGAAGGTTGAGATACCTAGTGATTGTTTTGAGGAGAAGAAGTAATGGAAGAATGGGTAGGCGAAAAATGGCATAACTACATCGTTGGGAAATCTAAAAAGAGTTATCCAAAGGCGAAAGTTAAATTGGAAGACTTTAAAACACATTTGGGTATTTTCTTTCGAGCCATGGGTGGAGAAAAATCCTATGCCATTGAAAACACTTCGGGGTTAAGACATAGCGGTTACCAAGGTTTTTTGCAAAAAATAGCAGGTAGTGGTGAGAAGACTGAATTGGCACATTTTGGTTCAGAGCAATTGTATTTGCCCAGTGAGCTAGCTTATTTTCCTGATCAACAACTCAATAAGGACTTATATATTTGGTTGACCTCGATAGCTTCTATTGGCAGCGAACAATCCAATGAATCGTGGATAATCCGCAATCAAAAGCTGACACAAAAGATACTCTCAACTTACAAAGGTTTAAAGAGTAAATACAACCATATTGTCGAAGCCCATATCGCAGGGCGAATCCCAATAGACAAATTGCCATTAGATTTGCACGCCTTAGAAACAGTGATTTTAGATTCTTTACGTGACCCATTTAAAGAAATCACCACCATTCCAAAATCACGTTTCCAACCGCAACCCGTAATATTATGGATGTATCAAGCACCATTGTTGCGCCGAAAAGGCAAAAACAGTTCTGACAGTGAAGCACAAGCTGCAAGCAATTCAAGTGCTAATTCAAAGTTCAAAAAAAAATACAAAGCCGAACAAATCGAAGCCAATGAAAAAAAAGGCGGTTTGATGACTTTTCGTTTAGAAAGTTTATTTTCATGGTCGGAATTTGTCAACTTGGATAGAAATTCTGAAGATGAAGAAGACGATGATGCTATTCGTACGGCTGATGATTTAGACCATTTAAGCATTACAACAGGTGAAACAAGCAATAAAATTAAGATTGACTTGGACTTTCCATCCTCGGAATACGACGATGTCGTCATAGAAAGTGATATCATGTTGCCTGAATGGGATTATAAGAAAAATGAACTGCAAAAAGACCATTGTTGCTTATTTTTAATGCAAGCTAAACACGAAAATGATAACAAATTACCTGCAGAAATAAAGTGGCAAGCGGCAAAACTACGCCGACAATTTGATGCCCTTCGACCACAACGCCAATGGTTTAACAACCAAGCCGATGGCGATGAAATTGATATAAACAGTTATATTGCCTTTAATACCGATAGGCTTATCGGTCACAGCACAACTGACCCTCGTTTATATCGACAATTGCGAAATTCTTATCGAGATTTATCGACTTTGTTATTAGCTGATTTATCTTTATCTACCGATGCTTATGCTACCAATGATAAAAAAGTCATTGATATTATCCGTGAATCCTTATTTCTGTTTGCTGAAAGCCTCAATGCATCAGGGGATAAATTTGCTTTATCCGGCTTTTCATCCAAACGTCGTAATCACGTGCGTTATTATCCGATCAAAGATTTTAAAGATAAATACGATGAACAAACCATCTCATTAATCAATGCTGTTAAACCCGGCTATTTCACACGAATGGGAACAGCTATTAGATATGCGGCACAACAATTAGCTAAACAGAAATCAGAACAAAAATTATTACTGATACTGACCGATGGTAAACCCAACGACCTAGACAAGTACGAATCGCGCTACGGCATAGAAGACACCAAACGTGCCATTCTAGAAGCTAAACAACTTGGGCTCGAACCCTTTTGCATCTCAATAGATCAATACGAAAGTGATTATCTGCCATATATCTTCGGCTCAAGCTCTTACGTGCATATTAAGCGCGCAGAAGAACTACCCAAGAAATTGCCGCTATTGTATTTGCGTTTGACAGGGAGTTAAGAGATGAGTAACGCAAAGCACACAAAGAAGACGCAAAGGCCGCAAAGTTTGATAAAAAAGCACGTCATTGCGAGGAGGAACGACGTGGCAATCTCATTGGGTATCGTATTTTTATTTCTGAATTAAGGAACACAGAGGTACACGGAGGTTTCACAGAGTTGTACGAAGTTTTAGGACTGTTAAAGGTAGCAAATATTAATAACTTTAGTTTGCTTTAATTTAATTTTTCTAGTATTTTCTCCGCCCTATTTAATGCTTTTTCATTTTGAGGAAGAAAAACATTTTTCACCCAGTCTTTATGTGGAGGCATGACTTTACCATCACGTATTTTATCAAAAAAAAGAGGTTTAAACCCGTGCCAGTGCTCATGTTTTCCTGTCTCTAAATATTCGTTACTTTTAATAATAGAATTTTCAATTGACTTAATACGTTTAAGCACATCCTTTCTTTTAATATC
>JALWML010000372.1 GCA_027083915.1 Lysobacterales bacterium
ACAGAATCACGCTCTAAGTTTAATGCTAGGGCATAAGTGTTGTTTGGTAATTCAATCATTTCACCTTGCATTACATCAGCAAGTCCGTGTATACGGGCAATACCATCAGAGACAGATACCACTGTTCCTTCTGTTCTTGCTTCTGAATGTACTTTGAAATTCTTTATGCGTTCTTTAATAAGTTCGCTAATTTCTGATGGATTCAATGTCGTTTGCATTGTGAGTCCTCTTTCCAATTAGTGAGTTATACTTTTATAACTCGTTATTTATTTAGTGAATTGTTAAACTGAATATTAGTTTATTAATTCTGTTTTTAGTTTTTCTAGTTTAGCTTTTAATGAACCGTCGATAACTAAATCACCTGCTACAATACGTGCACCACTTAGTAGTGATTCGTCCTTATGTTGGGTAAGATTAACTGATTTACCTGTTCGCTTAGACAAAGAAGCAGCGATTTTATCCAGTTGCTCTTGATCCAGTTGCTCTGCGGTGTAAACATCAGCACTTAAAGCTTTGGCATCTTGTTCACTGATGTATTTAAAAACATTTACAACATCTGGTAACAAAGACAAACGGTCATTATCAGCCATCAATTTTATAAAGTTTTTATAACCATCATCTGCATCAGGTCCAGCCAACATATCAACTAATTGATCGTTGTCCTTATCTGGAGATGAAAAAGACTGCGCAACTTCACTTGTGTTTGCAAGCGCTGCTGACACGGCCAATTGTTTCATCCACGAATCAACCAAGCCAGCCTCTTTGGCAAAATCGAATGCTGCTTTTGCGTAAGGTCTTGCTAAGGTTACATTTTCAGCCATGATTAAATCTCTTTAACTAAGTCGTCAAGCAAATCGGCATGAACTTTAGCATCTACTTCTTTGTTCAACAATTTCTCTGCACCAGCCAAAGCTAATGTAGAAACTTGCTTGCGTAAATCTTCTTTTGCTCGATTAGCTTCTTGTTCAATTTCTGCAACAGCAGCTGCCATTTGACGCTCTTTTTCAGCGATAGCATCTGCTTTTGCTTGATCCTTAATTTTAGTTGCCATTTTATTAGCAGACTCACGAACTTCACCGGCATCGGTGCGTGCTTCATTAAGGATTCCTTCAGCTTCAGCCTGTGCTTTTTTCAAAGCAATTTCGGCTTCATCTGATGCAGCTAGACCATCAGCGATTTGTTTTTCACGTTCTTCCATTGCGCCTAAGATTACAGGCCAGATGTATTTCATTGTGATTAAAACAACCACTAAAAATACAACCATTTGGATTATAAGTGTGAAATTAATACTCATTGCGATACTCTCCTACGTAAAATTATCTTAAAATTATAGTAATGATAATTTTAGTGTGCAGCTAACAATGCAGCTGGAACAAATGGGTTAGCAAATGTAAAGAACAATGCTAAACCAACACCGATCATTGCTACCGCATCAAGAAGACCAGCGATTAAGAACATCTTACCTTGTAACATAGGTGCTAATTCTGGTTGTCTAGCTGATGCTTCTAATAAGCGACCACCCAACAAACCAAAACCAATTGCTGTTCCTAGTGCACCCATACCAATGATTAATGCTACTGCGATTGCTGTCATACCTTGTATATCAGCGACTAAAGCCAAGTTTTCCATCGTTTTCTCCGATTATGTTGTTTTTGACGTAAATTTTTAAAAATAAAACTGTTATATAAATTGTTTACTAGTGTCCAGTATCATGGGATTGAGCGAGGTAAACCACACTCAACATCATAAAGATGAACGCTTGTAAGGTAATAATTAAGATGTGGAATAATGCCCACATTAACCCTAGTAAGAATTGTGCAATCATCATGACGATGCCACCAAATGACATCAATTGCTCAAGCCCATAACCCAGAGTAAATACAGCGATTAACATAAAGATTAATTCGCCTGCGTATAAGTTTCCGAACAAACGCAGTCCAAGTGATACTGGCTTTGCAATTGTTTCTACGGTATTTAATAAAATATTTGGTAATGCTAGTACCACTTTTGCAACAGGGTTGCTCGCTTCAAATGGGTGCCCCGTGTACTCTTTAAAGTAACCAACAGGTCCTTTTTTAGTAAAGTTATAAAACATCACTAATAGAATTACCCCAAACGACATGCCAAAGGTAATATTTAAATCAGTTGATGGCACAACACGCATATAGTTAATATCAGCAACTTTACCAACAGCAGGTAACAAGTCAATAGGGATTAAATCCATGAAATTCATTAGAAAAACCCAAACAAAAATACTTAAAGCTAATGGTGCAACCACTTTTGATTTGTAATGGAATAAATCATTAACTTGATCGTTAACGAAATTAATAATAAGCTCGACAAAATTTTGTGCGCGAGATGGCACACCAGACTTAACACTTTTAGCAATATAGCCAAAAAAACCTAAAAATACTACAGCCGTTAATAATGTATAGATAACACTATCTACATTTATTGTCCAAAATGATGACCCATCAACCAGTTCTAACGTATTGTTATGAAGGTGATGTTTTATGTATCCGCCAATGCCGCCGCCCGAAGCTTCACTCATTTTATATCTGTCTCTATCTAAAAACCGTTAATAATGCTACAAAGAATATAATCAACGTAGCCATAAATCCTACAATTACTGGTAAAAAAGGCAATCCCAGCTTTGCAAATGCAACATAAAACATAACTGCTATGGTTAATATTTTAAATGCTTCTGCCCTAAACATTTGTCTTGTAATGTTTTCTGAAGATTGTTTACCCAACCCAAAGACAACAAATGCAAAAACCAAGCCGCCCACACAGCTAATACTCGCCCCAAAAAAACCTGCAATTCCTGCAGTTTGTCCAGCAACAAAATAAAAAATGATGCCGACAATTACACCAATCAACATTTGCCAAACCGGCAATAAAAAAACTACTTTTCTTACTTCTGATATCGAAGGTTGTGGTGTCATATTTTTTTGCTCAAAACCTTTAATCGACAACTCTAAATGCGATTAAAAATCAATTAGCCATACTAAAAGCCGGTGCATTATATAGGGTTCATATTCATTAAGCAACATTAGCAGTTAATAATATACCCTTTTTTTAAATTGTTTTAACACCTGTCACTTTTTGCTGCTCTTTGCCCAACTACGTGTTAAATGTTGAGCTATCCACTATGTTAAAATATCTTCAATTTCTTTTATCCCCTTAGCTGTTAAAGGGTAATAAAACTCCATCCCATCTGACTCATCTGTAACTTGATAAAACAATACGCCTAAGTGCTGATGTTCATTTTTATCTACTATTTGTTTGTGCTCCATATTCAATGGCTTGATTATCTCATGATAATAATCGCCACTGATTCGACTTTCATCCAAAGTGGCAAAACAAATATGCTCTTCATTGACAGGATATGTTTGTGTGTTTGGAGCAAATTGACGCACATCCAAACCATGCTCAGTCAAAGTCGCCACATACTGCCGCTGAACTTGAGTGTAATGCAGGTATTTTTCTTGTGCGTCTTTTAAATCTTTACCCGGACCATGCGTGCTCCAAAAAATATAGGAGAAAAAAGGACTAAAGACTATTTTCTTTGATAAATAAAATTCAT